>DATISV010000144.1:0-2156 GCA_035468505.1 Luteolibacter sp.
CCATGCCCACCAACCTCTACGGCCCCGGCGACAACTACCATCCCGAAAACTCCCACGTCATCCCCGCGCTGATCCGCCGTTTCCATGAAGCGAAGGAAAACGGCGACGCTTCCGTCACCATCTGGGGCACCGGCACCCCGCGCCGCGAATTCCTGCATGTGGACGACCTCGCATCCGCCTGCTTCCACCTGATGGAACTCGCCGATCCGCCCGACTGGGTGAACGTCGGCACCGGTGAGGACCTGACCATTCTGGACCTCGCCAAACTGGTCGCCGAAACCACCGGCTTCACCGGCGACATTCTGACGGATCCAAGCAAGCCCGACGGCACGCCGCGCAAGTTGCTCGATATTTCAAAAATCAAGGCCACCGGCTGGCAGCCCGCCGTCGATTTCAGGGACGGCCTCGCCGCGGCTTATCAGGATTTCATCGAATCGCTCGCGGCGGGCGGGGCGAGACTGTAAGGAATACGACTTGTCATCCTTACTTTCGACAAGCTCGATCTTGATGAACATGCTCCTGTTATGATTTCGCGACGCGCGGTGGACGAAAAGGAGTGGTGCAAGACCCTGGCGGATTGGAAAAAATCCGCACAGGCCACCCTAAAAGGCCATCCATGGGAAAAACAGTCCTCCTCCGATATCGTTGATGATCTGCGTGGAGACCCTGCCGATTCCTTTCCTGGTAAAGGCCATGATCACCGCCATCGACTCCACGGTGCTGTGGGCGATCATCCTGAAACGGGAACATCGACCCCTTGAACCAATCCGGCCCGATGCCATCGATGCGGAAAATGATGCTGATCCGGGCCATCGCAGTCGGATTCATCCTGTTTCTTCTCGCGTTGGTCGTGGTTGCCAATCGTGGCGATGGAAACGACTGGTGGCCCTTTCTCAGCAGTATCCCGTACGGCGACAAAGTCGGTCACGTGGGTTTGTTCGGCACCCTTTCGCTGCTGTGCAATCTCGCATTTCCAAACCGGCACCCATCCCGGTTGCCCTCATGGATCACCAAGACCACTCTCATCCTGCTGATCATCGTTTCGCTGGAGGAAATTTCACAGGCATTCCTGCCCACCAGATCGCTCGATCTCTTCGACTGGCTGGCCGACCTGCTCGGAATCGCATGCGGTCAGATGCTCGCGCTCGCCATCCTCAGCAAGACCGGTATGACTCAAACACCTCCCACATTACCCTGAATCCCACATGAAAAAAGCACTCATCACCGGCATCACCGGCCAGGACGGTTCCTACCTTGCGGAATTCCTGCTAGAAAAAGGCTACGAGGTCCACGGCATCAAGCGCCGCGCCTCGCTTTTCAACACCCAGCGCGTGGACCACATCTACGAGGACCCGCACGTCGAGCACGCGCGCTTCCGCCTGCACTACGGGGATTTGACCGACAGCTCGAACCTCACCCGCATCCTCAGTGAAGTCCGGCCGGACGAAGTGTATAACCTTGGCGCACAATCGCACGTCGCGGTCTCCTTCGAGTCGCCGGAATACACCGCCGACGTCGATGCGCTCGGCGCACTGCGTTTGCTGGAAGCGATCCGTTTCCTTGGGCTGGAGAAAACGACGCGCTACTACCAGGCATCCACCTCCGAGTTATATGGTTTGGTGCAGGAAATCCCGCAGAAGGAAACCACGCCGTTCCACCCGCGTTCGCCCTATGCGGTGGCGAAGTTGTATGCCTACTGGATCACGGTGAACTATCGCGAGGCCTATGGCATGTATGCCTGCAACGGCATCCTCTTCAACCACGAGTCGCCTCGTCGTGGCGAGACCTTCGTCACCCGCAAGATCACCCGCGCCATCGCCAACATCGCCCAAGGCCTCGAAAGCTGTCTGTATCTCGGCAACATGGATTCCCTGCGCGACTGGGGCCACGCCAAGGACTACGTCCGCATGCAGTGGATGATGCTCCAGCAGGAACAGGCCGAGGATTTCGTCATCGCCACCGGCAAGCAGATTTCCGTCAGGGAGTTCGTCCGCATGTCCGCCGCCGAAGCCGGCATCACGCTGGAGTTCCATGGCGTAGGCGTCGAGGAAACCGCCGTGGTCCGCGCCGTCGATCCCGCCCTCGCCCCGGCGGTCAAACCGAGCGACGTGATCGTGCGCGTCGATCCCCGATATTTCCGCCCCGCGGAAGTGGAA
>DATISV010000145.1:0-2247 GCA_035468505.1 Luteolibacter sp.
GACTCCGCATGGTAGGTTTTTCGGCGGACAACCCATGAAACTCCCCCTCCAGATGACTGCTGGCTGTCTGGTGGCCGGATCGCTGATATCCTGCGCCGCGGTGAAGGACAGCGTGGCCGGGGCGAAAAAGCGCACCGGCGAAATCGTGGCGAACGTCAAACTCCCCGAGCTGGCCGAAACCCCGCTCGCGCGCCTGATGCCGGCCGGAGGACTCAAAATCGTCGAGCCGCGCGAGGATGTGCTCGAGGAAATGCCATCCGGCCACGAGCGGGCGCTGGCCTATCGCAACGAAAAGCGCCGTGGATTCTGGTTCTTCGGCGGCCCGGTCGATTTCGAGGAACCGCCGCTGCCCGCACCCGGCAGCGAGTTGGATGGCGGATTGCTGCCACCCAGGAACCCGTGACCTCGGCGCGCGTTCTAACGACCCCAATCGCCGCTTGATTATCGACGTTTGGTGACGATCATGCCGCCATGTTCGGCACGCTGCGGATTTTCCACACTCTCACTGCGCTGACGGCGTTCTCGCTGGCCGCATGCACCGTCAGCGAACCGCTCAACCGCGTTTCACGCCATGAGCAGCCCTACCGTCAACCGGTAGGAAACGTGGCACCTCCGGACCCGTTGCGCGCGTCCTCGGTTCCGCGCACCGCGCCGCCGGCCATCGTCGGCGAAAGCGCCATCGTGGTGGATCATCAAACCGGAAGAGTGCTTTACGCCAAAAACGCCGATCTTCGCCGCGCCGTGGCCAGCACGCAGAAAATCATCACCGCCCTCTGCGTGCTCGACACGGGTAACATCGACAAGCGCGTCACCATCTCCTCCAGCGACGGCCATTGCGAACCCACCAAGCTCGGACTCAAGGCCGGCGAGGTTTATACCCGGCGCGATCTGGTGAAGGCGCTGATGGTCAAGAGCGGCAACGACGTCGGCCGCGCGCTGGCCCGCGATGTGGGCGGCAGCCAGGAAAACTTCGCCGCCCTGATGAACCGCAAGGCCGCCTCGCTCGGCATGCGCAATTCCAATTTCCGAAACCCCCATGGCCTGACCGAACCCGGCCAGTATTCCACCGCCCGCGACATGGCCATCGCCGCGCGCCACGCCTACCGCATCCCGTTCATCCGCTCGGTGGCGTCCACCAAGGCCTATCGGTTCCAATATCACGACGGCCGCACGCGCCTGCTGGAAAACACCAACAAGGTGCTCAAGACCCTGCCCTATTGCGATGGCATGAAAACCGGCACCACCATCGCTTCCGGCCGTTGTCTGGTTTCCACCGGTTCGCTCAACGGCCGCTCGGTGATCGTGGTGGTGCTCAAGTCGAACTCCTCCAACATCTGGAACGACTCGTCCAAACTGCTGCGCTGGGCGCTGGAAAGCCCGTCGGCGGGCGCATGAAACGCAGCGTCCATGCCCGGCCCCCACGATGACCTGGAGCAGCTTGAGTCGGCGGGGCTGCTGCGCTCGCTCAAGCCCATCGATTCGCCAGCCGGCCCGCGAGTCGTCCGCGATGGACGCGAAATGTGGAACTTCGCCTCGAACGACTATCTTGGTCTCGCGCGACATCCGCGCGTCGAGGCGGCGCTGGTGGAAGGCGTGAAAACCTACGGCGCGGGCTCCGCGGCATCGCGTCTCGTCTGCGGCACATTGCCGCCGCACCGCCTGCTGGAGGAACATCTCGCCACCGCCAAACAGACGGAGGCGGCGCTGGTTTTCCCGTCGGGTTTCGTCACCTCGCTCGGCGTGATCCCGGCGGTCTGCGGCAAGGGCGATTTCGTTCTGTTGGACAAACTCAGCCACGCCTGCCTCATCGACGCCGCGCGGCTCTCGGGCGCGACACTGCGGGTGTTTCCGCACAACGACATGGGCAAGCTCGCGGCCTTGTTAGAGAACATCCGCGCCAAACACGCGCACGCCCGTATCCTGGTCGCCACCGAGTCGGTTTTCAGCATGGACGGCGACTTGTGCCCGCTGCGCGAAATCGTGGAACTCGTCGAATCGCACGGTGCGTTGCTGTTGCTGGACGAGGCGCACGGATTCGGCGTGCTCGGCGAACACGGCATGGGACTGGCGGAACAGGAAAACCTGCAGCGTCGCGTCACCTTCCAAATGGGCACGCTCAGCAAGGCTGCCGGTTTGTCCGGCGGATACGTCGCCGCCTCCCGCGCGTGGATCGATCTGCTGGTGAACCGCGCGCGCAGTTTCATCTACACCACCGCCCCGCCGCCGGCACTCGCCCATGCGGCCATT
>DATISV010000146.1:0-2373 GCA_035468505.1 Luteolibacter sp.
GGCATCCCGTGACGCGCCACGAACAGGCCCATGTCCGGGTAGTTTCTCATGAGTGAGATGAGCCGGTAGTGTCCGAAAGTCTCGGGCTCCGCCATCACCAGCATGATCTGGTTGCGCGCCATCGAAGCCGCGCTGCCCGGCAAGCCGGACGCCTCGTAGGTGGCGCAGGAGCCACTCAGGAAAACCGCGGCCGTCACCCATGATCCGCAGGCATGCCGGCCAATCCTCTGCATGGTCCCCGAGATCATCGCTCACTCTACGGGCGCTGCCGCGGTGGTCCTTGCAGCGCGGTCTTTTTCGATCAGCGATTCGATCGCCCGGATGCTCGGGCGGCTGGCTTCGGAGTCCACGAAGAAAGCGGTTTCCATGGGGACGAGGAATTCGACGGCGGAATTGATGCCCACCAGGTCGCCGCGCGCGTCCACCACCGGGCCGCCGCTGTCGCCGGGCTGGAGCGGGATGTCGATCTTGAACTTGCGGGTGCCGGTGAAGGGGCCTTCCGGCCGCAGCGAGGTGCCGAGCAGTCCCGGTTCCGAGTTGAACCCTGTGGCGATGCCGCCGTGCCTTACGGGCGTGCCTGCCGGCAGCCAGCGGTGGGGCGTGGTGAAGCGATAGAACAACGGGGTGGGGGAATCGATGTGCAGCAGGGCGAGGTCCGCGTTTTCCGAACGCCAGACGACGCGCGCACGGTGCGGTTTGAGGGGACCACCGCCGCCGTAGATGACATAAACGTGGCGGCCGTTCATATTGGCCAGAACGTGGTCGGCGGTGAGAAAATAACCGTCCTCGGTGACCGGAGTGGCAGAGCCGCCATCGGCGTCGCCGGGAGCTTGTCTCACAGGAAACCCGCGGTTCACCCAGCGGTGCAGATTGCGATCTTCGGTGACGATCACGGCACTCACCCGACGCAGCACCGTGCGCTCGGTTTCCCGGCCCGGCGTTGTGGGGTCCGGTGGTGGGGCCACCGAGCATGCCTGGACGGTGAAAGCCGCCAGCAAGACAACTGATAACCACGTTCGGCTTTGCATTCGGGCGGAGGAAAGCACAGACGGCCGGATTCGTCACATCCGATTTCAGAAATCCTCGATCAGCCGCGTGAGCACGCGTTTGAAGGGAGCGGCCAGCGGCAATCCGGCGAGATCGTCCGGCGCGATCCATGCGTCGCCCTTGCGGGGCGCAACTCGGGGTTTCGCGTGCCGGGCATCGTGAACACGTAGAGTCACCCGGTAGCGGGTGATCGGATAGATCTGTTCGGCGAGCAGCGGCAGGCCGGCCACTTGTTCGGGATCTCGCAGCGGCAGTTTCCACAATCCGGTGCGTCGTTGCCCGGACTCGTGATGGAGCAGGATGCGGCCGTCCGCCCGGCGCAGCCAGACGGCGTGCTCGGCGATGGCGGTCACGGTGGCTTTGCGGGATTTCACCGGCAGCGCGGCGGGCTGGCGGCTTCGGCAGAAGCGCGCCACCGGGCATTCGAGGCAATCGGGCGCGCCGGGGCGGCAGTGGGTTTGGCCGAGTTCCATGATCGCCGCGTGGTGCGGGCGCGGCCGTTCCGTGTCCGCGATTTGCTCCGCCCACCCCCAGATTTTCCGGGATCCGGCGGAACTGTCCACCGGCTCGGCATAATCCATCAAGCGGGCGAGCACGCGGCTGACGTTTCCGTCCACCAGCACCGCGGGCAGGCCAAAGGCGAAGGCGCGCAAGGCCCCTGCGGTGTAGCGGCCGATGCCCGGCAAGGCCATCAGTGCAACCAAGTCGCTCGGGAACTCGCCGTTGTGGCGTTCGATCACGGCGCGCGCCGTTTCGCGCAACATTCGCGCGCGCCGGTAATAGCCAAGACCCTCCCACGCTTTCAGAAGAATGGCGTCGTCGGCGACCGCCAATGCGTGCACATCGGGAAACGACTCCAGAAACCGGGTGTAATATTCTTTTCCCAACACGGTGGCGATTTGCGTCTGCTGGAGCATCACCTCGGAAACAAGCACCGCGTAGGGGTCCCGCGTGCGCCGCCACGGGTAATCGCGCCCGTGGCGCGAAAACCATGCGTGCAGCGCGTCGCGGAAACCGCCCGGATCGTCCGTCGCCGGGCATGAGAAGCGGGGTTTCAACACGCCGCGGAAGCTCGGCGATTTTCCAGCGCGCGCCAAGCGAATCTCCGCGTGATTTACCGATGCCCTACGCGATCGCGTGATGGCGCTGCGGCCGGAATGTGGCATGATGCGCCGCGTGTAAGGGATAGCACACTGCCCCCCAAAGGGCCCGCGGGCGCCGGAACAAGGGATCCGGCGCCCGCGGCTTTTTCACGCCCGGTATGCCGCGCCATGTGCGGAATCGAATCCGGCACCGCTTCAAAACAAGGCGGGTGTCGGAGAGGGG
>DATISV010000147.1:0-2687 GCA_035468505.1 Luteolibacter sp.
GGCGTCTTCCGGATTGACCCCGTAATTTCCGATTTGCGGGTAGGTCATTGCGACGATCTGGCCGCGGTAGGAGGGGTCGGTGATGACCTCCTGGTAGCCTGACATCGAGGTGTTGAAACAAATTTCCCCGGTGGTGGTTCCGGTGGCTCCAAACGCGGTTCCATGGAAACAGCGTCCGTCTTCGAGGGCGAGAATGGCGGTTTTCGGCACGGCGGCGCACGCTAGGCACCCGTCCGGTGCGATGCAAGCACCGGGTTCACTCGCGCGCCCGGCTGTCGATGACGATGGTCACCGGGCCGTCGTTGACGAGGGAAACCATCATGTCGCCGCCGAAGACGCCGCGTTTGGCGGGTTTGCCGGTTTCGCGCTCCATCGCGGTGCAGAACGATTCGTAGAGCGGCTCGGAATGCTCCGGCGCGCCGGCCCGGATGAACGACGGCCGGTTGCCCTTTTTGGTCGAGGCATGCAGCGTGAACTGGCTGACCACCAGCGTTTCGCCGCCGGTTTCCATCAGCGAGAGGTTCATTTTCCCCTCCGCGTCGCTGAAAATCCGCATCTTCGCGACCTTGGCCGCGAGCCAATCGACGTCCGATGCGTCATCGATTTCCTCGACGCCGAGCAGCACCAACAAGCCGGGGCCGATGCGGGAAATCGTCTCGCCGTCGATGGCCACCGCGGCTTCGGTCACGCGCTGGATCACCGCCCTCATGCCTTGGTGGCGGCCACAAGTTGCATCGCCTTGCGCGCGCTGCCGTAGGCCGCAGCTCCGTCGCCGCCGATGGCCCACTCGATGCGGGTGGTGGGTTCGTGCGGTGGCAGCGGGGATTTCTGGTAGGGAGCCATCGCGCGCGCGGCGAAACCCTTGCGGACTTCCTCGATGAACCAATCGCGGAAGCCGGTTTCGGAGAGACCGCCGCCGATGGTGATGAGGCCGGGATCGAGGATGCTGGCGAGGTCGCCGAGGCCGTGGCCGAGGACGTGGGCTTGCAGGGCGAAAATGGAAAGAGCGAGTTCGTCGCCGTGCTCGGCGAAGTCGCGGAGTTTGAAGGCCTTTTCCTCGATCGGCGCGTCGGAGAGCGCGAGCGGGTGCTGCGCGTTTTCCGGCTTAGCGAGTGCCTTGCCGAGCTGCCGGCGCAGCGCCATGAGTGAGACCCATGCCTCCATGCAACCGGCGCGGCCGCGGCCATCGACGGGCAGTTCGCCGTCCTCGAAGCGCGGCACCGAGAGGTCGCCGACTTCGAGTGCGAGGCCGGTGTTGCCTTCGTAGAGCATGCCGCCGGGCAGCACGAGTCCGCCGCCGAGCCCGGTGCCGGGTGCCACGTAAAGCAGCCCGCCGCTGTGCTCCGGACGATACATCCACTCGCCAAAGGCCGCGGCGTTGCAATCGTGCGTCATGAAAACGGGCTTGCCGCTTTCCTTGGAAAACTCGCCCCGGATGTCGGTGCCCACCCAGTCGTCGCCGAGGTTCGCCTTGCCCCAGACCACGCCGTTCGAACAGGGGGCGGGAACATCGAGGCCGACCGCGGCGATGTCATCGACCTGGATGCCGGCGTTGGCTGCGAGTTTCGCCATTGCCTCGTTGAGCTGGCCGAAGGTGCGGCGGTAGCCTTCCTTCACATGACTGCGGACCTCGACGATTTCGCCGCATGGTTCGCCGGCGGCATCGGCTAACAGGCATTTGATGGTGGAGCCGCCGATATCGAGTCCGGCAAAGTGGGTCTTCATGGGTGATGGTGGTTTGTTAGGGAAATCAATGGGCGGGCACGTGGGGTTCGAAGGTCATGGCGAGTTCGTGCTCGCGGGCCTTGGCGGACTTGCGCGCCTGCTGGTGGAAATGTTCCTGGGCGCGGAAGGGTTTGGCTTTTTTCGGTCGTTCGACGCGTTGCGAGGTGCCGTCCGGGAGAATCAGAGAGGCCTGCGTGTTGTCGCGGAAAAAGGATTCGAGAATGCGTTCGAGCCGGCGTTTCAGCGCGGGTTCCTCGATGGGAATCATCAACTCGACGCGCTTTTCGAGGTTGCGCGCCATCCAGTCGGCCGAGGCGATGTAAACCTTGGCGTCGCCGTCCTGATGGAAATAGAAGATGCGGGCGTGTTCGAGGAAACGGTCGATGATGGAAACGACGGTGATGTTTTTCGAGAACTTCGGATCGCCGGGCTTGAGGCAGCAGATGCCTCGGACGTTGAGCTTGATTTCCACGCCGGCACGCGAGGCATTGTAAAGTGCGGCAATGATGTCGGGATCCTGCAACGAGTTGATCTTTGCGACGATGCGCGCGGGCAAGCCCTCCTTCGCCCTCTCGGCTTCGCCGGCGATGAGATCGAGCAGCATCGGTTTCATCGCGGTGGGCGCGGGTGCCAGACGCTGGAATCGCAGCAGTTTCGACCGGCCGGAGACGGCGTTGAAGAACAACGAGGCGTCGTTGCCGTAGTCCGCCTTGCAGGTGAGATAGGAGATGTCGGTGTAAAGCCGGGCGGTGCTTTCGTTGTAGTTGCCGGTGCCGAGATGCACGTAGCGGCGCAGGTGGCCGGACTCGCGGCGAATGATCATGCAGATCTTGGCGTGGGTCTTGAGCCCCTTGACGCCATACACGATCTGCGCGCCGGCGCGTTGCAACTCGTCGGCGCGGTCGAGGTTGCGGGCTTCGTCGAAGCGCGCCTTCAACTCGACAAGCACGGTGACGTTCTTG
>DATISV010000148.1:0-1612 GCA_035468505.1 Luteolibacter sp.
TGATCGAACGCGATGCGAAAGCCGTCGCGAAATGCATGCGACTTCTGGCCGCGCAGTCCGCACATAGGTTCTCCATGATGCTGGGTCACCGCGTGAACGACAGACGTTCCGGCTCGACGCCCAACCCGCTGCAAGTGATCAAGGGCAAGGATGCGGATGAGTTCTGCCGGGATCTTGTTTCCGTGCGGCTGGCCGATCCGCCGATTTCGGACTCGTGGGCTGAGAATTACCACCGTGCGCTTTTCGATCTGCTGGTGTTCGCGCTCAGAGAGGCGCCGGATCGTTTCGACCCATTGTTGGAGTGGTCCGGTTTCCTGAATCACAAAGACGAGCCTTTAATGGTGGGCCTCGCCTCCGCGATGGACAAGGCGGGTCGCCGCGAGCCAGCCCTCGCCATGCTTGCGAAGCGCTACTTCGACACCCGGCGGGTGGATGACAACGCATCACCGAGGTTTCCTTCCAAGTCGGACGCCAGTGGGGCCGAGGTGCGCCGGAAGTTGCCGTTGCGGGATCTGGCGACCGCCGGCTTGCTCGAACCACTCGCCGCGATTGCGGCCACCACCGAATCGAATATGGGCAACGAAGCGATCCTTGCCGCAATCCGCCTCGCAGCCGCTCCCACCGGGGAAATGTGGGACCGCCTGGCCATTCCCGTCATAGATGCCGCGCCTGCATCGGAGCGCGATTCACTGCGCTTGTATTTCACCGGTGTCGCCAAAACGGCGCTCGGCGGGGATGATCTGAAAATCCGACTGATACTGGAGGACTTGCGCGGCGGCAGACCGAATGCCGGTCTGCCCTCGATCTGGGCAGCCTTCGCCATCCTCGAAAAGTCGGGAGCCGGAGACCGCGGAGCCATCGCTTCGCGGTTGTGGGAACAAGCGCTCAGGATCATCGACACGGATCCCAACAGGGATTCCTTTCTGCTCAACATTCTTCCCCGTGTCGCGCTGGTTGGAGATCGCCCGCTGTGGATATCCTATCTCGAACGGATGAGGAGTTCCGACAAGCAATTGGAGCAATTGGCTTTTTCAAGTGGCTTCGGGTTATCGGGCGATGTGGATGAAGAGCGGCTCGCGGATCTCGCGCGTCTGCTCATCGAAAAGGTCCGGCCGGAGAAAAAGCCCGGCGGTTTCGTGCGGACGACAATCGCCAGGCTGGGCATGAATGACACATACGACAGCTTGCTAACAGGCTTCCGCCCGTGGTTCGACGCCGTCCTCCCGGAAGACGGAAGCACGGAACAGGATTATCTATCAGCGCGGCGCTTCATCAAGCTGCTGGCCGGTGATCCATCCGCCGTGCAGCCGGCGCTCGATGCGGTGGCCGACGCCTCGGGCGGCTGGCGTTTCCGCTGGGCGCTCGCCGGCGATGAGCGGCGCGACGCGGTCATGCCCATTGCCCGCGCGTTCAAGACATTCAATGGCAAGTTCGATCTCATGTTTCTCGCCGGGCCGGAGCCGGACAAGCTCTCACGTGTCGGTGAAATCCAAGCGGCGGATGCCGCCGGTTCCATGCCATTCAATGTGCCGCCGGATGCGCGTTTCGCGGCGATGATCGCCACCGCGCGCGCTGGCGGGACTGTCCGTTGGACCCGCGCCATCGAAGTGTT
>DATISV010000149.1:0-1598 GCA_035468505.1 Luteolibacter sp.
GGTTTCGATACCTGCCCCTGCCATCCATCCTGCCAGAAGTTTTCCGGCAAAGTCGCGCGTTTCCTCGCGGCCTGGTCGGGCGGCTGGCGATGCTTCGGGCGGTGGCGCGGATTCCACCAGCCGCGCGATTTCCTCTTCAATGTCAACTTTCGTCAACAGGCGGCCTGCCTGCGACCGCGCGGTTTTCTCGCTGTAACCCGCGCGGATGGCGGCCTGGGTGCCGTTCAAGTCAACCAGATACTCGCGGCAGAATGCTGCCTGCTTCGCGGACAGCCCGCACGCCGTGCGGCCGTCGGTGGGTTTCGATGCTGGCGTGCGACTGGTCATCACTTCAATGAATCGGATTGAAAATCGCCCCTTGGATTTGACGGCCGCCGTCTGTGGGTTTGGACGCTTTCGGCCCGGCAGGAATCGGGAGGCGTCCGTCTGCGGCTTCCGCATAGCTGAGAAGTCGCTCCACCTCCGCGCGGACCTTGGCCGGCGGCATGGATGGGTCTGCGGTGGCGACAGCGGCGTAGGTTTTGAGATAGAGCGCGCGTCTCCCGCTTGATTCCGCATCGGCTTGCGCTTGCGCTTCCTCTGCTTCGCGAGCGATCTCGGCAGCCAAGGTGTCGCTTTTTTCGTCATCGTCGGCAGCATCATCACGCTTCGGCGTGACTTTCGGTGCGGGCGGCACGGCGGCGAGGGTGCGGGCCGCATGGCCGGCGGCGACGCAAGGGCTATCGGCGGCGATGCCTTCGGCAATGATGTTTGTAAGATCGTGATTCATGATGGTGTCGGTGGTGATGTGGGTGATGGATCAGGCTTCGATCTCCGCGGCGAATGCGGCAGCGGATCGCCGGATGCGGTCACTATCGGCGGCGATGGCCGGGAGCGCGTCTTCCGCTCCCGCAATGACTTGTGCGGCCGCGGCGATTCCTTGGCGCATGTGCTCCATGGGCGGCGTGATGAACCCCGGAACGGAATTGTTGCGCCGCCAGTCTGAGATACGGGCGCGGAGATGCCCCGCCGCAACGATTCCGGAGCAACGTCCTGCGAAGTTTTCGATTGCCCCATCCGCGCGGGCCATGCTCGGCATGTCGCCCCGGATTTCGGGCGCGACTGCGGCGCGGAGACTTTCGCAAACAGCGTCGAAGACGTCGCCGGTCGCACTGGCAATCGCAGTGTCGAGCGCGATCAGTGCGGGAGTGATACCGCGATACGCTTCCGCGATGGCAGCGTTGACCGCGGCCGTGGCATCGCCCTGTCGGATGCCGCGCACGGCGGCGAGCCGTTCCGCTTTGGCGAGTTCGTCGGCGAGGCGGAGTGCTTCGGCTTCTGTTTTCGCTGCCGCGATTGCGGCCTTGATCCGCTCAACTTCGGATGCGGCTTCCTGCGATGGCTCGCGGGCGGCGCGCTCGGCATCGCCGATTGCGGCGCATGCGGAGTGGAATTTCTCGACGGCTTCGAGTTCGGGCAGGGCGGTGGTTGTCATGGTGGATTTGGTGATCGGTTAGAGAGTTGCCCGCCCATGAGTCCCGCAGGCGAATCGGGCTTTCATGAGCGGGCGTTTGCTCGCTAGCGGTTGAAATTTCGCATGGCAGGTGGTGGCACAAAAG
>DATISV010000150.1:0-4152 GCA_035468505.1 Luteolibacter sp.
TCCGCCCGCTCGCGCTGACCGCTCCACACCACGGAGCGGCCCTGCTCGTGCACCTGGCGCCTCAGAACGGTGGCCTTCTTTTCATCGTAGCCGAAAATGTTCATGAACACCCAGGTGACATATCCCATCAGGTTCACCGGGTCGTCGTGGACGATCACTTTCCACGGCAAATCGAGCGAGGTCTTGTCGCGCGTGACGGTGAGTGTGTCGGAATCGGTCATGGCATCAGGCTTCGGCTGTGGCCGGCTCGGGGGCGTCGATCCACTTGCCGTGCTCGCGGATCAGGTCGATGAGGCGTTCGACCGCCTCGTTTTCCGGAATATTGAACTTCACGGCGGTTTTTCCGACGTAAAGGTTGATCTTTCCCGGCGCGCCGCCGACGTAGCCGAAATCGGCGTCCGCCATCTCGCCCGGGCCGTTGACGATGCAGCCCATCACCGCGATGCGCACGCCCTTGAGGTGGCCGGTGGCGGCGCGGATTTTCTGAGTGGTGGATTGCAGGTTGAACAGCGTGCGCCCGCAGCTCGGGCAGGCGACGTAGTCGGTCTTGAATATGCGGGTCCCGGCGGCCTGCAGTATGTTGTAGGCCAGCCGCAGCGACTGGCCGGGCGCTGTTTCGCTCCTCACCAGCACCGCATCGCCGATGCCGTCGCAGAGCAGCGAACCGAGGTTTTGCGCGGCGGCGAGCAAGGCTCGCAGGAAGTCCTGGTTTTCCTGCGGCGGATGGAGCGTGTCCTTCAACAGGATGGGATGGCGCGCGTTAACCTTGGCGGCCAGCAGTCGGAAAGCGGAGATGACTTCCATGCCGGCATGATCCGCCACGGTCACCACGCAGGGATCTTCGCGCGCGTTCATCTCGGCCACCGACGCGTCATCATTCGGATCGATTTCCACCACGCCGGATTTCTCGAAAATGATCTCCGGCTTGAAGTCGCCCATCGAAGCGATCTTGTGCGCCAGCGCGTTCCAGCGGTCCTGCGTGGTGAACACCCGCACTGTGTTCTCGCCGCCCAGCGCATGTCCCATGATCGCGACCGGCGAACTACGACGCCTCTCGTAGCTGAACGGATCGTAGGAGGGCGTGAATGAACTGGCTTCTGTGGGAGAATAGGCTTTTGCATTGAACGGCTCCACCATCGCCTTCGCCACGGGGATCTCGTGAATGGAATCTTCGGTCAGGGAAACACGGATCGTGTCGCCGATGCCATCGGCGAGCAGCGAGCCAATGCCGATGGCGCTCTTGATCCGGCCATCCTCGCCGTCGCCGGCCTCGGTGACGCCGAGGTGGATGGGATAGTTCCAATCCGGGCCCTCGGCATCGAGGCGCGCGACCAGCAACCGGTAGGCTTCGATCATCACCTTCGGGTTGCTCGCCTTCATTGAGAAAACGAAGTTATGATAATCGTGGTCGCGCGCGATGCGGGCGAATTCCAGCGCGCTCTCAACCATGCCGAGTGGCGTGTCGCCGTAGCGGTTCATGATCCGGTCGGACAGCGACCCATGGTTGGTGCCGATGCGCATGGCCCGGCCGAGTTCCTTGCACATCCTCACCAGCGGCGTGAACTCCTCACGGATGCGCTCCAGTTCCTCCTCGTATTGCGCGTCGGTGTATTCGCGGATCTCGAACTTCTTCTTGTCGACATAGTTGCCGGGATTGACGCGGACCTTTTCCACCCACTTGGCGGCTTCGAGCGCGGCGTCAGGTTTGAAATGGATGTCTGCGACCAGCGGCACCTCACAGCCCGCCGCACGCACCTCGCGGGCGATGTTTTCCAGGTTGGCGGCGTAAACCTTCGTCTGCGCGGTGATGCGCACGATCTCGCAGCCGGCGTCCGCCAATTCCAGCACCTCGCGCACACAGGCCGGCGTGTCGCGGGTGTCCGAGGTGATCATCGACTGCACGCGGATCGGGTTCCCGCCACCGATGCCGACATGGCCCACCATCACCTCGCGCGTCGGCCGGCGCGAGTAACGGAGCAAATCAGGGCAATAGCGGAGGAGCGCGGAATCGGTCATCGTCGAGGCGGCTATACCCGAGGAACCCGCCACCGGCAACGCTGACAATCGCACGCGCGCCTTAGTCCGCGACAATTCATGCGGAAAAAATCACCGAATGCGCCTGCCTGCGGGAATTTTTTCCCTAGCCCGCGCGCCGATGCCGATTAACCTCCCGCCGACACGCGGCGATTCTTCAACCGCCCCGCGACAACCACCGATTCCAGCGCATTTCCACCATGAATCTGACACTCAAAGTTTGGCGACAAGCCGGGCCGAAAGCCCAAGGCAGGATCGAAACCTACGAGGCCAAGGACATTCCCGAGGAAGCCTCGTTTCTGGAAATGCTCGACATCGTCAACGAGCGCCTGGTGCTCGACGGCCAGGAGCCGATCCACTTCGACCACGACTGCCGCGAGGGCATCTGCGGCACCTGCTCGCTCACCATCAACGGCATCCCGCACGGCAAGGAGCGCGGCATCACCACCTGCCAGGTCCACATGCGCAAGTTCCGCGACGGCGACACCATCTGGATCGAGCCGTTCCGCGCCAATCCCTTCCCGGTCATCCGCGACCTGATCGTGGACCGCGAGGCCTTCGACCGCATCATCGCCGCCGGCGGCTACATCGACGTCCGCACCGGCTCCGCGGTGGACGCCAATGCCATCCCGGTTCCCAAAGACAAGGCGGACGCCTCGTTCGACGCCGCCGCCTGCATCGGCTGTGGTGCCTGCGTGGCCTCCTGCAAAAACGCCAGCGCCATGCTCTTCGTCGCGGCCAAGGTCTCCCACCTCGGCCACCTGCCGCAGGGCCAGCCGGAGCGCGACAAGCGCGTGCTCGCCATGGTCCGCCAGATGGACGCCGAGGGCTTCGGCAACTGCACCAACCAATACGAGTGCGAGGCCGCCTGCCCGAAGGAAATCAGCGTGGACCACATCGCCCGCCTCAACCGCGACTACGCCGCCGCCGTCGTGCGCGAGCAGCTCGTCGCCCCGTGAAGCCGGGTGAAATCACTTCGCGGTAATTCAATTTTTTGGTCTCAAGGTCTGGAGCCAGGCCCGCGCTTCAATAGAAATAAAACTATCACGCCAAATATGGGTATAGCTAATACTGTGGCCCAAATCCATTTGGCAACTATTTCGTTTTTGCGCGCTGAATCCTCGTGAACATCGGATTTTTCCGGAACTTCCGGATATTCGCCCAGAGCTCTTTCCCTTCTTTCCACTGAAATCAAATCGGTTTCTTTTATCTGGCGTTCGATTGCGGATTTCTCGGTTTCAATATTCTGATAAATCAATGGCTGGTTACTGGGATCAAAATTATCAATCTTCTCTAAAATTTTCTGAGCGTGCTTTTCTTCAATCCATGTGCACCATACAGACATCGGATCTGAATTAACCATTATGGCGTAGCGCCCGCCATTATTATTCTCACGCAACGAATTGCCAGCAACCATGAAATCGTAATTGGCAATTCTGCTTATCGCATAAAGTCTTGAAGCATGGTATTTCGACAATGCCTTTTCCTGGGAATCAATTTTGATAAAAGGCGCACCAGGAACAATGCTCAATGAATTTATTTCATTTTTAATTTTGTATGAGGTTTTAGGGTCTCTTAACAACTCTTCTAAAATCGGTATTTCGGAAAATTTATTCGGCAATTCATCATGCTCCATATAATAATCATGAATTGACATCGCAATTTGCCTGTACCAGACAAATCGCTCAGGAGTATCAGCATCTACTTTAATTGTTCCAGTAAAAAAAGGGAACATTATTGAAAGTATCGCAATTGTTATTCTGCCCAACGATTGCATTTTCTAAATCGGATAATTGTTTTGGGAGAAAACTTTGCGTTATCGAACGTGGTGAAATTCACATCATGTAGTCCTTCGGACATTAAATCCCCCTCTTCATGGTCGGTGTCAACGTGTTGAGTCCCCGGGTGATGGCCTATTTCATGAGCTGATACATAGCTTATTAGCTTTTGATATCTATTTCGGTAGTTTTCAAGCACAGTTTCATTATCCGAGTTTAAGAAGGAATGGAACTGCTCTCTGCACGATTCAACAAAGACCACGGAAAATTCGTCGTTACAGTCAAAACCGCCAGTTTCTCCGAATCTGAGTGTTTCTCCAGCTACAGATGGATCCATATC
>DATISV010000151.1:0-4468 GCA_035468505.1 Luteolibacter sp.
GATGGCGGCGGACAATTTCCGAGCGCACGTCGATGCAGAACACCGCCTGCACCCGCGGGCGATCCGCGGAGGCTTGCGACGGTTGGGTTGTTAGATCGGCGGCGAGTTTCCGTTGAAAGCCGGTTTCATACGCCGACTGCCAGCGGGCGAGGGCTTCGTCGAGATCGCCGGGGCCGGTTTTGACCGTCTGGTTCCGCCATGCCGCGGCGATCTGCGGGTCGTGGCCGAAGGCGCGGTGGAGCGCGGCATCATAGGCGAGGCGGATGGCGAGCAGTTCGATAAGCGCCGGGTTGTCGTTGCCGCGCATGGCGTCCTCGCGCACGAGGTAGCGCACGTGTCCGGCCCAGCCGGTAATGTTGGCGAGCTGGCGGTGTAGGAAATCGGCGGTATCGACGCCCTGAGGATCGAGCTTCATGAAGCAGCGGCGGATGACTTTTCTTGGATCGTCCGGCAGCGTGCACACGAACGCGCGGAAGCCGGGCAGGCCGAAGGTTTCCGGTTTGCGGTCGTGGCTGGCGGCGGATCTCCATGCGGCGAATAGCCCCATGTGGCGCCATGGCGAAACCCAGGTCGTCTGGTTGCGGTCGAAGTGCACGGCGCACCATTTGGCGATTTCCTCGGCAATGAAGCCGGACCAGTGCGCGTGTGGCAGGGTTTCATCCAACAAGTCGGCGAAGCTGGCCACGGGGTGATGCAATGGCATGTGGTCGGCGTTTTCGAGCGTCTCTAACAGACGTTGCACAGGCCATTCCGTGTCACTTGCGGAAGCGAGATCATCGGCAGTGATGAGACCTTTTTTCCATGCGGCGAGGTATTCTCCGGGCGTTTGCACCGGCGCCTTGCCGAGCGTGCGGCGGAGGGTGGCGCAGGCATCCGCGAAGGGGACACCGGCGAACCCCATGAAGGGATTGACGGCGACGAAGTGTTCGAGCGGCCAGAGCGGCGCGATGCGTTCGAGCGCTTCGGTGATGGCGTGATCCAGATCGTTGTGAGTGGCGGCGGGGGCGTTGATGGTGGCGTTCATGTTCGTATGGAGTTGAAGGTTTCAGGAGAGGGAGCGGGAGGGCCAGAGGCGGCCTAACAGACGGTTGGCGAGGGTGCCGACGTAGAAGCCGTTGAGCGCATGGATGTAGAGGCCGCGGCCCAGCGGATGCGCGGAGGCCCGCCAGAGCAGTGACTGGAAGAGGAACAGGAGCGTGAAGACCGCGGCGACCCATGCGACGAGCCAGCCGGGCGCGTGATGCGTGGCGAGGTCGGGCAGAACGAGCCCGGCGGCGAGATGCAGGCCCAATCCGGCCAGCGCGATTCCTGCGGCGACGGCGAGTGCGCTTTTCAGGCTGGCGCGGTGGCCCGACCAGGCGCGCCCGATTCCGTAGGCGAGGGCGAGCGCGAGAATGATATGGAATGCGATCGGCACGGAGGCGGCCCCGGGGATCAGCGTGTGCAGGGTGGTGGCGGCCACCGCAACCAGTGTGGCCCCGGCCATGACGCCGAGCATGAGTGCCGGGGTGGCCAGTGGCACGGCCGCGCGCGGGGTGGCGCCGATGGTCGATCCGGCGTGCAGGAAGGCGTGTGCCTTGTAGAGCGAGTGGGCCACGAGGTGGAGCAGCGCGAGCCCCCAGGCCCCGAGGCCGCACTGGATCATCATGAAGCCCATTTGCGCGATGGTGGAAAAGGCGAGCGAGCGTTTCACTCCCGGCTGGGCCAGCATCACGATGGCTCCGAAGGCCGCGGTGATCGAGCCGACCACGGCCAGCATGTGCAGTGAGATGGGTGCCGCGGCGAAAACCGGTGCGAGTCGCAGGACGAGGAAACCGCCGCCGTTGATGATGCCCGCGTGCATGAAGGCTGACACCGGCGTGGGCGTGTCCATCGTGTCGGGCAACCAGCTGTGGAAGGGGAATTGGGCGGATTTTAACATCGCGCAGAAGGCGAGCAGGAGTGCCGCAGCGGGCAGACCGGCATGGTTTCCGGCGGCGATGGAGGCTGTGAGTTCATCGATGCGCCAGGTGCCGTGACCTTGATGGAGAAGAATGATGGCTGACAGCAGCAGGAGTTCCGCCATACGGCTGAAGACAAATTTTTTCCGCGCCGCGAAAATCGCGCCCGGGCGGTCCGGGTGGTGCAGCAGAAGTCGGTGCAGGCAGAGGCTGGTGGCCAGCCAGGCACCGGCGAGCAGCAGCAGGTGGTTGGACACCACCATCGTGAGTACCGCGGCGAGCGTCAGACTCATCCAGGAAAGGAAACGCGGCCGTGCGGGGTCACCATCGAGGTAACGCGCGGCGAACCTGAGCACCACCGCGCCGAGGAACGACACCAGCAGCGCCATGGTGACGGCCAGCGCGTCGAGCCGCGCGATGCCGGGAGCGTGATGTGGCAGGATCGCCAACAGCAGGGCCAGTCCGAAGGCCCCTGCGGCGGCGACGGGGGCGATGCGGTTGGCGTGATGGGGAATGGCGCGGGAGGCGATGCCGGCGAGGATGGGAACGAGCGGAATAGCAAGGGGATTGGGCAGGTCGGTGAGTTGCATCGGCGCGGAGCATGTCCGCAGCTTGCATTTTAGGGAATGACATGGTTTTTATCTCCGCGTTAAGATTTAATTAACGAATTGACCCGCCATGGAATTCCTCAACTACCACCACCTGCGCTACTTCCGCGTGATCGCGGGCGAGCTGAACCTGACACGAGCGGCTCGCAAGCTGAATCTGTCGCCGCCCGCCTTGAGCGTGCAGTTGAAGCAGCTTGAGGAAAGCCTCGGACACGTGTTGTTCGAACGCCTGCCCGGCGGCTTGCAGCTCACCGAGGCGGGTCGCGTGGCTTTGGATTATGCCGACTCAATCGGTCGCGCGGGCGAGGAACTGATGGACGTGATGCGCCACCGCGTCGGCGCGCGGCGGCAGGTGCTGCGGGTGGGGGCGGTGGCCACCCTGTCGCGGAATTTCCAGTTGGAGTTTCTCAAACCCGCGCTGAAGCGGCCGGATGTGGAGCTGGTTCTGCGTTCCGGTTCGCTGGCCGAGTTGCTGGTGGCGATGCAGACGCACGAAGTGGATCTGGTTTTGTCCAACGAGGCGGTGCGCCGCGATGCCGAGCGGCCGTGGCACAGTCACCGCCTGGCCGACCAAGCGGTGGCCTTGGTGGGATCACCGAACTGGAAAAACAAGCGCCTGAAGTTTCCCAACGACTTCACCGATGTGCCGCTGGTGCTGCCGGGTCACGAAAGCAACACGCGCGCCGGTTTCGAGCGGTTGCTCGCTTCCGCCGGCGTGCGACCGCTCATCATGGCCGAGGTGGACGACATGGCGATGCTGCGCCTGCTCGCCCGCGAGGGCGAGGGGCTCGCGCTGGTGCCGCCGGTGGTGGTGCGCGACGAGATCGCAAGCGGCGTGTTGGTGGTGACACATCGGATTCCCGAAATCCGCGAGACTTTCCACGCGGTGACTCCCAGCCGTAGGTTTCCCAATCCGCTCATCGGAGAGCTGATCGAGGCGATGATGGCCAAGGGCGTGAAAGTGACACGCCGGCGGGGCGGGGGATGATTGTCGAGAATGCGCTTGCGGCGTGAGTGGTGGTTCCGATGCTTTCCGGCGATGGAAATCGAGCGCAAGTATCTCGTCACAGGCGATGCATGGAACGACGGCTCGCCGGGCGAGCGAATGGTGCAGGGTTATCTCTCGCTCGATCCCGACCGCAGTGTGCGCGTCCGTCTCGCCGGGGAAAAGGCGTGGATCACCGTGAAGGGCCGCACGCACGGCATCAGCCGCGCCGAGTATGAATATGCGATTCCTGCCGATGACGCGCGCGGATTGTTGGAGATGTGTTTGCCGTCGTTGATCGATAAAACGCGGCATCGCATCCAATACGCCGGCCATCTCTGGGAGGTGGACGTTTTCCATGGCGATAACGAAGGACTCGTTTTGGCCGAGGTGGAACTGGATGATGAAACCACCACTCCGCCGCTTCCGCCCTGGGTGGGCGACGAGGTTTCCGACGACGCCCGCTATTTCAACGTCAGTTTGGCGACGCGGCCGTTCCGCGATTTCCCATCATGAACACCCACATCTATCTATCAGACGGCTCATGGCTGCTGCCCATGCTGTTGCTCGGCATTCCCTTGCTGTGGCTGGTGCTGACCTACAACGGTCTGATCACTTGCCGCAACCGGATGCGCAACGCGGCCAGCGGCATCGATGTGCAGTTGAAGAAACGCCACGATCTGATTCCGAACTTGGTGGAAACCGTTCGCGGTTACATGAGTCACGAGCGGGAATTGTTGGAACGGGTCGTGCAACTCCGCGCCGAAGCGGCCGCGCTGCGGATCGGCGATCCGGAGCGCATGGCGGATGAACGCGGCATCGGCAACTGTCTGGGACAAATCCGCGCGCTCGCCGAGGCGTATCCGGACCTCAAGGCCGCCGGTCATTTCACCATGCTGATGCGCTCGCTCAACGAGATCGAGGAACAGATATCC
>DATISV010000152.1:0-5894 GCA_035468505.1 Luteolibacter sp.
CTCGTATTTCAGGCGTTCCTGGATTTCGGGCTCGGCGGCTTTTTCCGCGCCGTAGCGTTTCACGAGTCCCTCCTGGCAGACGCGCATGAGGTATTCCTCGCGCGGCGAGCCGTCGGGTGCTTCGAACTGTGGGTATTTCTCGGACGATGCGGCATCGAGCTTGATCTCGACGTTGCAGCGCTCGGCGATTTCGAGCGTCGCATCGCATGCGCCGGGGACATCGGCGAAGATGGCGCGCATTTCCCGCGGTGTCTTGAAATTCACTTCCGGCGTGTAGCGCATTCGGTTTTCGTCGATGAGCAACTTGCCGGTGCCGATGCAGATCATCACGTCGTGCGCCTCGTGGTCGTCGCGGTTGAGGAAATGCACGTCGTTGGCGGCGACCGGTTTCAGGCCGAATTCCGCAGCGAGTTTGAGCAGGCCGGGAGTGACGCGGCGCTGCGGTTCGAGGTCGTGGTTGTGGATTTCGACGTAGGTGTTTTCGCGGCCGAAGCTATCGACGATCTCGGCGAGGGTTTCGCGGGCCTTGTCGTCATCGCCGGCAAGCAGCCATTCGTTCACCGGACCGGAGATGCATCCGGTGAGGCAGATGATGCCTTTGGAAAATTCGCGCAAGGCCTCGCGATCGACGCGCGGCTTGCCGTGGTAGAGTCCTTCGAGGTGGCCCTTGGAAACCAGCTTCGAGAGGTTTTGCCAACCCTCGTTGGTTTCCGCGAGCAAGGTCATGTGGGTGGCGCGCTTGCGACCCGCGAGTTCCTTCTTGTCCGCCATGGCGAGCGGCGCGAGGTAGATCTCGCAGCCAAGGATCGGTTTCACGCCGGCCTTTTTGCAGTTCTGATAGAATTCGATCGCGCCGAAGAGGTTGCCGTGGTCGGTCATCGCCACCGCCGGCATGCCGAGTTCCGCGGCGCGCCTGGCCAGATCCTTGGTGCGGATCATGCCATCGAGCAGGGAGAATTCGGTGTGGACGTGGAGGTGGACGAAGGAATCGGACATGCGCGGGGGGAGAGCGTAGCCGCGGGGGGCGGGGGGGCAAGCCGGACATCGAACTTCGGATTCAGCGGCAGCGTCAATTCGGGCCAAAACCCGCCCTGAACCGCCATTTTTCACGTCATCGTGCGCTCCTTCATTCCGAAACGAAGATCACACCGTTGCAATCATTCGACACGGACGCTCAGTCGGTGGAATTTGGCCGGACCGGAGTCTGGCAATGTCACAATGACGGTCTGGTCATCGCCGGTGATGTCCTTGGTCTGCGACGCGCCCACCAGACCGGTATGGCCGGTTACTGGTTGCCATGATTCCGGAATTCCGAGAGTGGCGGAGGATTCGACGGTGTATTTGCGTGTAAGCCCCGCATAGCCTGTGCCGGTGGCGCGGCGGGCGGTGAAAGTCAGGGTGAATTGGTTTTCCGGGACCAGATCGATGGCCAGCGGCTGTGCAGTGAAAGCGCGTGGATCGGTGCCGAGGACGTATTCCTCCCGATTGGTGAAACCGTCGCCTTCCGGGTCGGCGGTGTCGTCAGCGAGCCCGTTTTCGATTTCCAAGGCGGTGAAATGCGCGCTCCGCCATGTGGTCATAGGATCGGCGATGATGACCAGGGTATCGCTGGTGGTGCCTGTGTGGTTCGGTTCGGTGACGGTGGCCGCCACCGCGTAGCTGCCGGGATCGGTCGGCGGTGCAGGAGAGCCGTCATAGGTCACTTCGGTTGTCAGGCCGGAAGGCTCTGTCAGGGCTGTAACCGGCTTCGGCGAGCCATCGTAGGTGGCTGATAGATTTTCCAGCGTGACCGTGGCGGCGGCTTTTTCGATGGTTCCGGTGTTGTTGACATATGTCACTTCATAGTTTGCTCCGCCGTTACCGTCGTCGATGGCGATGGCAGGCAGGATCGTTTTGCCTGTTTCGGCGCCGGGGTTTTGGAACGATTGTTCAAGCAGGGTCGTCGAATCGCCCGGTGCCAGTGAAGGTGAAAGTGTTGGCATGCCGTCGGCGGTGGTTGTGCCATCATAAGTCTTGGAGACGGTGACGGCTGTGACGGTGATCGGCAGCGGCGTGATGTCCGCTGTGAGGCCGGCGGGATGGATGAGGGTGTAGTTTCCGGCTTGTGCGCCGCCCAAGGTGAGGCCGGTGACGGTGACGGGTTTGTGGGTGGCGACGTGTTTGTCGGCGAAGGTTCCGGTGGCGGTTGCTTCAAGGGTCACGGTATCGCCGGTGTAGGGTTTGCCATCGCTGGTGCTGCCACTGCCGGGTTCTTGGTCTGCCAACAATGTGGCCGTGCCCGTGAGAGTGGCTGCCGTTGTGCCATCATAGGCACGGTTGCTCGCGGTGAGGCCGGTGGTGGTGAGGCTTTTTGGAGTGATGGTGACTGATCCGGTCATGCCGGCGAGCGTGTAGTTGGCGGCGGCGGATCCGGAAAGGGACAGACTGCTGGAAGTGGCCGCCTTGAAGGTGGCGATGGCACCGGACCATGCGTCGGGGGCACTGACGGTTCCGCCGGTGCTGGCCTCGACAGGGGCGCTGACGATTTTTTCCAAAGCGTAGATCATCGCGTCAGCATTCGCGCCGCCCGACCGCGGGGAGGCAATAACCGTGAACTCGTTTCCAAATGGAGCATTCAATGTCCTTCGGCCGTCCGCAATGCTGATCCCGCCGATCAACAATTCATTGGCTTGGCTGGTCATGCCGGTCGTGCCCGTGACGGCGGCGGTACCGCTTCCGGAACTATTCGCTGCAAGGTCGAATGACGTCGGAGTCAGCAGTCCGCTGTATTCCATGACGACGGCGGCGGAGCGCAGGGAAGCCTGGGCAATGGCGATGGCCGTGGTGCCGTTGGAGACGTCCGGGCCATACCAGATTTCCGTGGTGGTGCCGCTGCTGTTGTCGGCTTGGTAAACGCGGGTCCATGTGACGCCGCCACCACTGATGCCGGAAACACGGCTGGCGGTGGTGCCGCGGGTGGAAATCACGGCGATCAGGGTATTTCCGGCAAGCGGGCTGGTGTCCAGATCCACGGCGACCGTGGTACTCGCGGTCGAGCCGGTGCTTCCCGTGGCGCTTTGCACTCGGACGGGCGTGGCATGGACGGGTTGGAGTGTCTGTGAGCCGGCGTTCTTGTCCGCAAGCGTGACGCTGCCGCCCAAGGTCAGGTTGGCATCGTCGAGATTGTTGGAGATGTTGAAGATGCCCGCCGCGGCAGTGGCTGTTCTGTCGTAGGTGCGGGTGGCGGTCAATACGACGGGCCGCGGGGTGATGGTGGCGTTCGGCACGGTGGGTTGCGCGGCGAGCGTGTAATTGCCGGCGTGGGGGCCAGCGAGCGAGTATCCGCTGGCCGTGACGGCCCAGGTTCCGGCATTCGGGCTGGCGAAGGTGCCGCTGCCGGGAACCAGCGTTGCCGTTTCGCCGCCGATCACGCCGGAAACCGCCCCGCCTGTTAGAGCGGCGCTGGCATTTCCATCGTAGATTTTGTTGCCGGCCGTGACACCGGTGACGGTCACCGCCCTGGGTGTCACGACATAGGTCATCGGGGATGAAACGCTGCCGCCGAAGGAGCCGCTGCCGTCGTAGGTGGCGGTGATCGAGTGGTTGGCCACCGTGAGCGTGCTTGTCGTGAATGAAGCCGTACCACCACTCAGGACTCCGGTGCCCAACACCGCACCGTCGGCCCTGAATGTCACCGTGCCTGTCGCGGGAACGCCGGATGCGCCCACCGTGGCGGTGAAAGTGACCGCCTCGCCATAGGAGCCGGTCCCTGCCGGGGATGAGACGAGAGTCGTCGTGGTGTCTCCCCCGACGACGGCTTCCCTGATCTGGAAACCGCACGGGCCGATGTGGTTGAAACCGTTGGTGCCCGTGCCCCATGTCTGGGCCGTGAACGAAGATCCGGTCACGCCACTGAAGACGATGTAGTTGCCCTGGGTGGTCGCATTGACCATCTCGATGAAGGTGCCATTGAAAGCTCCCGGCTTCAGGGTGAAGGCACGATCCGCGCCACCGTTGAACTTGATGACTCCAGTGCCAGTGCCGAATTGGGCCTGATTGGCACCGATGTAAAAGATCACATCGTAAACGGCGAATGGAATGCCTGTTACTTCCATATCGAACAAGTAGGGTCCGTCGAGAGTGGAGTTGACGTGACCATCCATCATGTTGCCATTGCCATCTCCCAGCAATGTGGTGCGCGGGGTGGACCAATTGTAGGGACCGCCATTCCGGCAACTTTTGAAGACGAATGCCGCGGTGTTCCCCCGGTTGCTGGTCAGTGTCGCCGGAGGCTGCGGCGAGGAGAGTCCCCATGGCACCTCGATGTTGATCCAGCCGTAGGTAAACCAATCCGCGAGACCGGCGGACATGCCGGGGCTTACTAACAGGTTGGCCTGGGCTTCCGGGGTGGTCAACGCACCGTAAGCATAAAAATTGACGCCGAAGGTATTGGCGGGAATCACTTCGATCGAGACGGTCGCCGGCGCGGAGTCGCTGGTGCCGTTGTTGACCTTGAAAGTGAAACTGTCCAAGCCGATGTAGTTGGCAAACGGGGTGTAGGTCAGGTTGGGGGCGGTGCCGGTGAGGGTGCCGTGAGCCGGCGGGGTGACGATCGAATAGGACATGGTGCCGCTGCTGCCTGCCAGAATGATCGCCTGTGAATGGTTCTTCAACATGGTTAGCGACTGCGCGAAGGCGTAGGGCGTGCGGGTCATGCCCGTGCCGTCGAAAAGATATGCTTGGGGAATGATGGCTCCGGTCATGCCCGCGACCGATGGGCCGGTCCATTTGAGTTTGGCGGCGGCCGAGGCGGTGTTTTCGTAATAATCCATCTGGATTTCCACCAACTGGCCCTTGGTCAGTTGGATGGGAGCGGAGTCTTTCCATTTGGAGTTCTGGTCCACGAAGTTGTCGATGGCAGGGATGCCATTGATGTAAAGCCGGACCCCGTCGTTGCTCAGTGCGGAAAAGGTGTAGGCGCAGGTTTCGGGAACCAGCAACAGGCCGCTCCAGCGCACGCTGAAGGTGTCCGCATTGATCGAGGCGTGTGGAGATCCCGTGCCCCAGTCGAAATTCACCTGTGGATCGGTGCGTGTGAGGACGGGATTGGTGAAATCGGAGTTGTCGAAATACTCGCCCTTGAGTCCGTTGCCCGCGGTGCCGACGACGATGCCGACGGTGGCGGGTTCCGAGGTGGTGAGGGTGTCGGCGGTGCGGAAGGTGAAGTGATCCGGGCCGGTATAGCCGGCGTTCGGGGTGTAGATCAGGTTTGGCGCGGTGCCGGTGAGCGTGCCGTGGGATGGTTGGGTGAGAACCGCGAAGGAGACGGAAGGTTCACGAACGGAGGAACCTGTTAGAGTGATGGCCTTCGCACTGCTCGCGGCGGTAGTGACGACTTGTCTGTTGGCGGCGGCTTTGAGATACGTGATGGTTGGCGAGGTGGTGGCCGCCTCGATGCTGTTGATCGCATTGACCAGCTTCGTGTGGGTGTCGGAGCCGGTTGCCCATGTGTTGAGATAACCGCGCAGCGTGGGCAGGGTCCAGCGGGCCGATTCACCATAGCTGGAAATTTCCACAAGCGCTTGCTCGATGCAATCATGCGAGCCCCATTCGAAACCCGTCGGCACATCCAGCAGGGACAATCCAAGCGGCATGGTCTCAAAGAACTTGTATTTGGAAAGCACCCGGATTCCCTGTTGACGGCCTGAATAGCTCCACATCCGGTCGCACTGGGTTTCCGAGAGGACTAGGTTGATGAAATCATTCGGCATGGCCTGGACATCGCCGAGGGGCATCCTGTTAAAAGCAAAGGTGGCCGAACTCTGGCGGGAAGCCGAATCGGGATGTTTGAATCCGGTGCTGACTGCTGGATAGAGCAGGTTTTTTGTGGCGCCGATTGTGGTGGCACCGAAGTC
>DATISV010000153.1:0-3138 GCA_035468505.1 Luteolibacter sp.
TTTTTCCAATCCGCGCGAGGCCTACACCAGGCAACTCCTCGCCGCAGTCCCGATGCTGCCGCAGGAAGCGGCGCTGGCGCACTGACTTGCCGCTTGGCAGCGGGGCGGCGCTGGGTTGCGATGGGCGGGCAATGATCTCACTCACCGAAGGCCAGCCGGTTCCCGGTTTCCGCGATGCGGTGAGCGAGGCGTTTTCGACCAGCGGCCTGCTGGCGAAGTCGCGCGATTTCGAGTTCCGACCGCAGCAACAGGAGCTGGCGGTGGCGGTGGCCGATGCCCTGGTGAACGCGCAGCCGCTGGTCGCCGAGGCGGGCACCGGTGTCGGAAAATCGCTGGCCTATCTGCTGCCGGCGGCGCGATTCGCGCTCGAGACCGGCCGCAAGGGGGTGATTTCCACGCACACCATCAACCTGCAGGAGCAGCTTGTCAGAAAGGACATCCCGATTGTTAGAAAACTGGTGGGCTACGAGCTGCCGGCTGTGCTGCTCAAGGGGCGGCACAATTACCTCTGCCCGCAGCGGCTGCGGCGGGCGTGGGAGCAATCCGGCGATCTGTTCACCAGCACGGAAACCGAGGAGCTGGACGCGATCCGCAAGTGGGCGGAATCGACGCGCGACGGCACGCTCAGCGACCTCGATTTCCAGCCGCAGATGAAGGTGTGGCTGCAAGTGTGCAGCGAGGCGCACCTGTGTTCGGCGCGCACCTGCGGCCCGCGCGGCAATTGTTTCTTCCAGGAAGCCCGCAAGGCCGCCGCCGACGCGAAGCTGGTGGTGGTGAACCACACGCTGTTCTTCGCGCTGCTCAACACCGAGGAATTCGCTGACGATGACGAGGACGCGCCGAGAAAAACCAGCGGCTTCCTGTTTCCCAACGACTTTGCCGTGCTCGACGAGGCGCACACCATCGAACAGGTCGCCGCGGTGCAGCTCGGCATCCGTGTTTCGCAAAGCGGACTGCGCTTCGACCTCCAGCGCCTCTATCATCCGCGGACGCGCAAGGGTCTGCTCAAGTCGTTCCGCAAGGCCTCCGCACTCACCGCGGTCGAGCGCGCGCTGATGGCATCCGAGGAGTTTTTCCACGAGGTCGGCGGCGTGTCGAAGTTCGGAAATTTCTCCAAGGAATTCCGCGGGCGGCAACCGGAGATCACCGGCAACACACTGGCCGAACCGCTGCGCGAGCTGTGGCGCGAAATCGACGCGCTGGCCGAGGACGTCGAACACGAAGGCACCCGCTCCGAGCTGCAGGACGCCTCGCGGCGCCTGCGCGAGACGCACGCGGAAGTGGCCGCGTTTCTCGACCAGACCGAGGACGACAGCGTTTATTGGGTGCAGAAGGGCGGCCGCGAGGAAACGCAGTTCAGCCTGCACGCCGCGCCGGTGAACGTGGCCGACCGGCTCCGCCCGCTGCTTTTCGCGCCGAGGAAAACGATCGTTCTAACAAGCGCCACGCTCGGCGTGGGCGATCCGCAGCTCGGCTACTTCCGTGGCCGCGTCGGCGCGGAAAGCGCGCGGGCGCTGTGCATCGGCAGTCCGTTCAACTACCGGAAACAAATGCGCGTGCGCATCCACAAGTCGGTGCCCGATCCCGGCACGCCGAAATACGACGAAGCGCTCGCCGAGGGCATCCGCGCCGCGGTGTCCGAGAGCGACGGTCGCGCCTTCGTGCTCTTCACCAGCTACCGGACGATGCGCGACGCGGCGGAGCGGCTCGAATCGTTTTTCAAGAAACAAGGCTGGCGGCTGTTGATCCAGGGCGACGGCATGCCGCGCCACCGGATGATCGAGGAGTTCCGCAAGGACATCCACAGCGTGCTCTTCGGCACCGACAGCTTCTGGACCGGCGTGGATGTGCCGGGCGAGGCGCTCTCCAACGTGATCGTCACCCGCCTGCCCTTCGCCGTGCCCGACCATCCTCTAACCGCCTCGCGGCTGGAGGCGATCCAGGCCGCCGGCGGCAATCCGTTCATGGACTACTCGGTGCCCGAGGCGATCCTCAAACTCCGCCAGGGAGTCGGTCGGCTGATCCGCACCTCAAAGGACCACGGGCTGGTGTGCATCCTCGACAACCGGATTCTAACAAAGCGCTACGGCAAGTCGTTCCTCAACGCCCTGCCCGACGCGCCGGTGGAAATTGTCGGTTAGATTTCACTCCCCGCGGATCGCCCGGATCGCGGCGGCCATGTCCGGGGCGCGGAAGGTGGAGGAACCGGCGACCATCACGTCGGCACCGGCCGCGCGGCAGGACGCGGCGCTGTGGGTGTCGATCCCGCCATCGACTTCGATCAGGAAATCGTAACCGTGTTTTTCCCTCAGCTTGGCGGCGTCCTCGATTTTTTCGAGCACCTCCGGCATGAACGCCTGGCCGCCGAAGCCCGGCACCACGGTCATGCAGAGCAGCAGGTCGATCGCGCCGAAGTGCGGTTCCACGGCGGCCAGCGGCGTCTCGGGGTTGAGGGCCAGTCCGGCGCTCAGACCCGCGTCGCGGATGCGCTGCAAGGTTTCGGTCACGTCGTGGGCGGCTTCGATGTGCACCGTCACCAGGTCCGCACCGGCCTCGATGAAGCGCGGCAGGTAGTGGTCCGGCCGGGAAATCATCAGGTGCACATCCAGGAAAACATCACTCGCCGCATCGGCCATGGCGACCACCGCCGGGCCGACCGAGATGTTGTCCACGAAGTGGCCGTCCATCACATCGAGGTGCAGCCAATCCGCGCCCGCCGTCACCGCCCGTCGGATCTCTTCTCCCAGCTTGGAAAAGTCCGCCGCCAACAGCGAAGGCGCCACTGTCACCCGATTTTCATTCGATGCGCTCACGTGCCGATGAGAACCACGAAGCGTCCGCAATGACACGGAAAATTTCATCACATCGCCGACACTTCCGGAATGTGACGGATTGTTCGCATTTCACGTGTGGCCCGGAGCGCGGGAGGTGCTTGATTCGCGGCGTCGCAAGACAAGGCGGTCCGCCTGAGATGCCTCGCGGGTTTTTGGGTTTTCCCCGAGGATGATCGAGCGGACCGCCTTTTTCATTTCCTGCGAGAACACAAAAAAGCCGTCGGCATCGGCCGACGGCTTTTCGTGAAGATTGAATTGGGAAAACGCGGAATCAGACGAGGGTCGCTTCGTCCTTCTCGCCGTC
>DATISV010000154.1:0-4420 GCA_035468505.1 Luteolibacter sp.
CCGCGACGCCGTGATCGAGAACATCATCCTGCTCGATCCGATCGGTTGGACGATGCAACTCAGCGGCTCGGAGAACATCCAGGTTTCCAACACCCGCGTCATCGGCTGGCGCGCCAACAGCGATGGTCTTGATATCGAGCATTCCAGCAAGGTCCGGGTGGACGGCTGTTTCTGGCGCACCAATGACGACTGCATCGCCATCAAGGCGATTTATCCGCCGGGCGTGCAAGGAGTGCCGTTCGAGGAAATGATCAACCCGGAAACGCTCGGCGGACACCTCATCCCGCGGCGCGCCGGCGACTGGATGGGCGACATCGACATCCGCAACTGCGTGCTCTGGAACGAGCGCGGCGGACAGGGATTCGAGATCGGCTTCGAACTGCGTATCGATCATATCCGTAATATTATATTCCGCGACAGCGACATCATCCATGTGAACGGCGGCGCATTCTCCATCCACAACGGCGACCGCGCGGTCATCGAGAATTTCACGGTCGAAAACGTCCGCATCGAAAACCCCGACCGTTTCATCGACTTCCACGTCGGCCTTTCCATCTACAGCGACGACTGCCCGCCGCCCTACCGCCGCAGCAATCCGAAACGCGTGCCCCCGCCCGATGGATTCCGTCCCGAGCGCGCCAACAACCCGTGGCAATGGTATGTCCCGGCCGCGGAGGACACGGAAAAACACGAAGCGAACCGCGGCCTCGTCCGCAACATCATCCTGCGAGACATCCAGTTGCTCAAGGCACCGAAATCCGGCTCCATCCTCTATGGCTACAGCGAGGACCGTGGCATCTCCGATGTCCTGATCGAAGGCATGACGATCGCGGACAAACCCGTGCTGAGTGCGGACGAAATCGATCTCTACCAGCGCCACGTGCGCAACCTGCGATTCCGCCCTGCACGCTGAGGCTCACTGCTTGCGCATTTCATCCTCCAAGCGTTCGGCCAGCCATTGCTTCATCATCGATTGATAGTTGAGGAAGCGCGAGCGGGCGATGCGCTTGATGCGCGAAAGCATGCGCGGATCGAACCGCAACGTGATGGTGGTGGATTCGCGGGCGTCGGCCTCGTGGACCGATGTCGCCAACAGGCGGCCGTCGATTTCGTGCGTTTCCCAGAAGCGCGCCTCGGCGGCCTCGTCCTCGAACTCGGGAATTTCGGACCAGCGGGTGATGGTATTCATGGGTTCGTTGGCGGCGGGTTCAGCGGAATTCGGCATATTTGCGGTCGTAGAATTTTTTTTCACCCTCGGACATGTCGCGAGCAGCCACCACGCGGGTCGTCTTGCCGTCGGTCCAGAAGGCGAAGAACAGATAGCGGTCGGACACCGTGCGGCCCAGCGCGTAGAAACGTGTCGCACCGTCCTCGCGCTCGCAGTCCGGAATGAACCGCACCACGAAAGGATCCTCGAACGCCTCCTCCAGTTCGCGCGGCTTGATGCTGCGGAGGTCGAACTGCACGTCGATCAGGTCAAGTTCCATGCGCGCGAGTCTGTGGACCGTCGGGGAAAAGTGCAACACGGGTTTTTCATGTGGCGTATGGCCTGCCGCGTGAACCGCCTACGCGATCACGTTACGATCACCGATTGCCCGCCTCGCGCCACCGAATTATCATCTACAACGTGCCGCCGCGCTGGCGACACACCCCCTCAACCGCTCCCCCCGGATTATGAATACCACTCCCAGCACCGGAGAACGTCCCGGCATGGCGACGTTCCACTCGACACTCATCCGGCAGCATTGCGAAAGCCGCCGGCCGAATCTCCAACCCGCTGACAATGGCCGCGTCGGCACGGAAGGGAATCCCCCTGTCGCACGTCCGCTGCCGCAGGCGCGCGAATCCACCTCCGCCCAGGACGCCACACCGCAACCGCAAATCACTTCCACCGTGGCATTGCTGGCCCTGTTGTTTGGCCGGCGTTGAGAGGCCGCCGCGCAGGATTTGCGGAGTGGATGACAAGCGGCGGGTAGTCGCGGCGGACGCGTCGCGCGGATAATGCGCGCACCATCCGCAACAACATGATGAATCAACCCGCACTCACCCTCGGCGCCTTCGGACTGCTCGGTTCCATCGCCATCGCCGGCAGCGTCGCCGTGGACACCACCGCACCCGTTGCCACCGCATCTTCCGACGGCTTCGCCCAGGCCCGCCGCCCGATCAGCAACCCGACGCTCTTCGACCTCGCGCTGCCCGGCACCAACGTCCACCCGATCTTCATTTATCACGGCCTGCCGAATCAAATCAGCGCCGGCGGCGGCAAGGTGGATCTCGGCGGCGACGTGCAGGTCTATGCGCTGCAATTCGAAATCGCCCTCAATGAGCGGCTTTCCATCGTCGCCACCAAGGACGGCTACATCGACATGAATTATGACGACACGCTCGACGACCAGAGCGGCTTCGCCAACCTCGGCGCGGGATTGAAATACGCCTTCATCCTCGATCCCGTCTCGCAGACCGCCGTCAGCGGCACGCTCACCGTCGAACTGCCCACCGGCAACAGCGATGTCCTCCAAGGCGAGGGCGATGGCGCGGTGAACCTCATCCTCAACGGGCTCAAGCTCATCGACGACTGGCAGTTCGCCGGCTCCGCCGGCCTGCAAATCCCGTTCTCCGACGAACAATCGACCATGTCCTTCGTCAGCGCCCACGTCAGCTACGAGACCTGCCCGTGGTTCATCCCGCTGGTGGAACTCAACTGGTTCCACGTGCTCGACGCCGGCGACGGCACCGGCAACTACCCTCAATACCTCGGCGGCGCATTGCCCGCCGCGATCGAGTTCGAGGGCGGCGACGTCTTCAACCTCGGTGCGAAAAACTCCGGCAAAAACCGCGACTTCGTGTCCGCCGCCGTCGGTTTCCGGTCCCGCATCACCGATTGCGTCAACATCGGCGCGGCCTATGAAATCCCGCTCACCGACGAGGAGGACAGCCTCATGGACGAGCGCGTGACCCTCGATCTTGTTTGGACGTTCTGATCCGTTTCATCGGGTATCCAGTGGTTCCAATGCCCGGGGCGCCGTGTGCGCTCCGGGCATTGTCGCTGATGGTCGCGCGATGATTTTGCAAGACGCCTCCGGATTCACGGGTATATTCGCCAGTCATTATGAAATCGCCCATGCTCGTTATCCCGGCGGCGCTGCTCGTGGCAGGCATCGCGGGCTTCATCGCCGGCCGCAACACCCAGCCAAACCCGTCTTCCTCCCAAGCCGGTGAAGCCGGTGGTCCCGCCGCCACCCGCTCCACTCGCGCCACCGCTTCATCCGCCGCCGAAAACCTCCGGTCCGGCCGCGCCGCCGGGCAGAACGGACAGTTGCAATCCATGCCCGCCAGCCAGCGCCACGCCCGCCTCGAAGCCATCATGCGCGGCGAAAACGCGCTCGACCGCAACCGCGCGCTTCTCGATTTCATCGAACAGCTCGGCCCCGGTGATTTCGAGGATGCCGTGGCACATTTCCGCAGCCTCGGCCTCACCGAAAACCGCCTCGGCGAATACTCGCTGCTGCTCTCCGCATGGGCCAAAACCGATCCCATCGGTGCGCTCGCCTATGCCCGGGAAAACACCGGCAACCGTTTCGCCTCCGACACCATTCTCACCACCTGGGCATCGCTCGACCCGCTCTCCGCCATCCAGTGGGCGGAGTCCAACCACGACGGCGACGGAGCCAACCCCAACATGATCGGCGTGATCCGCGGCATCGCCGCCAGCGATCCCGACCTCGCCACCCGCCTGCTCACCGAGATGCCGCGTAGCCGCGAACGAGGCTCCGCCCTCGATGCCATCCTCCCTCACCTCCTGACCCAGGGCACCGACGACGCCCGCGCATGGATCGAGTCCCTCGGCGACGATTCCCTGCGCAACGGCGCCATGATGCGCGTCGCCGAGCGTTTCGCTGAAACCGACCCGGCCGGCACTGTCTCCTGGCTGCTGGATAACCCCGGCGAAGCCACCCAGCGCCGCATGGACGATGTTTACCGCACCTGGATGCGCGACAATCCGGACGCCGCCCTCGGCTCGATCTCCACCCTGCCCGCCGGCGAAGCCCGCAGCGACGCCCTGCGCGGCGTGGTCTCCGCCGTTTCCTCCTCCGACCCGGCCATGGCCATCTCCCTCATGGACCGCCACGCCGCCGACATCGACGACGGTGTGGTCAGAAACTTCGTCTGGCGCGCCTTCGACACCGACCCCGCCGCCGCCGCCACCCAGATCGCCCGCATCGACGACCAACGCTATCAATATCACATGTATCGCCGAATACTCGACCGCTGGATGGAACGCGATCCGAACACCGCCTCCACCTGGATCCGCTCCAACACGCTTCCGGACAACGTGATCGAGCACCTGCAACGCCAGTCCCAGGCGCAGCCTTGATCGGCGATGCCGGGCCGCCCGCCCGGCTTGGTGCTTGCCCCTCAT
>DATISV010000155.1:0-6733 GCA_035468505.1 Luteolibacter sp.
CGATTCGGGCTGCATGAGATTTCATTTGCGGTGGCGGTTTAGACTCTTGCCGGTCGCCGCCACTACGCCTAAGCCATCCGGGCCATGTCCGACGCCGCACCGCCGCAGACCGCCCAATCGACCGAAGCCGAACTGATCGCCATCCGCCGCGAGAACCTCGCCAAGCTGCGCGAACTCGGCATCGATCCCTATGGTTCGCGCTACGCCACCAGCCACACGCCGGGCGCATTGCGCGAGGCATTCGCCGAAGGCATCCAGGTGAAAGTGGCCGGCCGCATCACCGGCCTGCGCGACATGGGCCGCTCGGTGTTTTTCCACCTCGGCGACGTCCACGGCACCATCCAGGGATACCTCAACACCAAGGGCCTCGACGAAACGCAGCTCGCCGCCTGGCGCTGCCTCGACCGCGGCGACTGGATCGGCATTGAGGGCGAGACCTTTCTCACAAAAACCGGCGAGCCCACCGTCAAGGTGGAGAATTTCACCGTGCTTTCCAAGTCGCTGCGGCCGATGCCCGACAAGTTCCACGGCCTCGCCGACCGCGAAACGAAATACCGCAAGCGCCACCTCGACCTGATGGGCAACACGGACAGCGCCTCGCTCTTCGTCACCCGCTCGCTCATGCTCGCGGAAATCCGTGCGTTCCTCCAGGAGCGTGGATTCCTCGAAGTGGAAACACCGATGCTGCAGGACGTGGCCGGCGGTGCCGCCGCGCGTCCGTTCGAGACCCATCACAACGCGCTCGGCATGCCTTTAACACTCCGCATCGCGCCCGAGCTTTTCCTCAAGCGCCTGCTCGTCGGTGGCTTCACCCGGATCTTCGAACTCAACCGCAACTTCCGCAACGAAGGCATCTCGCGCCGGCACAACCCCGAGTTCACCATGCTCGAAGCCTACTGGGCCTTCTCCGATTTCGAGCAGATGGCCGAACTCGTCGAGGAGATGACATGCCACCTCGCGGAAAAATTCTGCGGCGGCCTGAAGATCGAGCACAAGGACGAGGAAGGCAACGTCACCCGCACCATCGACCTGACAAGACCTTGGCGTCGCGCGAACTATCACGACCTCGTGAAACAAGCGGCAGGCGACGATTTCTTCGACCTCACGCCCGACCAACGCCGCGCCCGCTGCGAGCAGCTTGGCGTGCAACTCTCCGATGCCATGGAAGACTACGAGGTCGTCCAGCAGGTCTTCGAAAAGAAGGTCGAGGAACACACCTTCGATCCCTGCTTCGTCGTCCGTGTGCCCAGCGAACTCATCCCGCTGGCCAAGCTCACCCCCGGCGGCAAGACCGTCGAGGTCTATGAACTCATCATCAACGGCCAGGAAATCTCGCCCGGATACTCGGAACTCAACGACCCCGACGTCCAGCGCCAGCGCCTTGAGCACCAGGCCGGCGGCGAAGAAGAGCAGAAAGTCGATTACGACTTCATCGAAACCCTCGAACACGGCATGCCCCCCGCCGGCGGCATCGGCATCGGCATCGACCGCCTCGTCATGATGCTCACCGGCGCGCCGACCATCCGCGATGTGGTGTTGTTCCCGTTGTTGAAGCGGAAGGTGGAAGTCAGCGCTTCTTTTGCTTCTCATCTCGAAGCGAAGGCAAGCCTGACGATTGGTGACAGCAGTCCTTGAATCCCGACGGGATTCCGCAACATAGCCCAAGGTTGTCCCGCATGGCGGGACTACCTTGGGTTGAGTGTCCGCCACATCATTCAACCTCAACGAGCTTGTGTAGCGTGTGTCTTGGTTCGGTTCGCCAAGCAAGAGCGTTGGCCCGATCCCTGATCTCCCTTACTGCACAACTCCGTTGGAGTTGGGGATTCATTTGGCCGTTTATACCAGGGTTGGCCCCCTCGGGCCAACCCTGGGCTGTGATTCCCAATCCCGTTGGGATTGGATGCCGTAGCTGGATCATTGCGAAAAACCAAGATCGGCAAGTGGCTACATGTTGTATTTATTGATGCAAAATTTCTTTGATATTCGCTTGAACCGGTTTCCACTCTGCCGAGTGACAAACGGTGTTTGGAAATCCATCGTTCCTCATAAGACCAAACTCCTTGTGAGTGCTGGCGTCCTGCTGGCTGTCTTGATTGGCTTGCTCCCGGAATTCCACGCACGGAAATGGGAGAAACGCTGGAGTGATTTTTTCGACTATTGGAAGGCGCAGGGCGAAATCTTCGATCCGGAACTCCTACTGCCGCCCGACATGGGGGAAGATGACGAGTTCGCAAAGCACCCATGGGTCCGCCTGATCGCCGAAGGTGACGCGTCCGTGCTGGAAACGCTGGCCCGGATGGAGCCTGAAAACGTGGAAGGTTATGCCGAATGGCATGCCACCACCGATGACGACGGCATTCATCATCCGATGCCAGCGGATCTGGCGGATCGCGTCATCCGGCATGCCGCGGCGTTTCAGCCGGAGCTTGATGCTTTTGCCGAAGCAGTCCGGCGTCCGGGTTCCCGCATTTCCAGCGGCAGTGGCTCATGGTTCGAAGAAGTGGCCTACATGACATGGATCACACGACTCGCACCTGTCAGAGACCTGCTGGGCGCAGCCGCACATGCGGCATCATCCCGGCGGAACGCTGCGGTTCTAACAAACAATATCGAAACCTTGCTGCGCGCGGGTTTCCTCTTGCGCTCATCGAACATCACCTTGGACACGGTAATCGGCAGCGGTTTCGAAACCGCCGCATTTGAAGCGATCCGGAGCTTGGAACATATCGCCGATTGGCCTGAAGACGCGCGCCGCGCATGGCTTGCCGCGCTGGATTTGAGGACGCGCACGCCATCCGACGAGTTCGCGGCATGCAGCCGCTACGAGCGCGCGACCTGGTTGCTATTGATCGACGAGGCCTCGCAAAATCGATCGCAGCCAGTATTGCCCAAGCTCACCATACTTCCGCCGTTGCGCCGGGCATTCATCGCCCGAGCCAAACTCGCCGCCTCTGAAGCGCTGCAGGAGATGGTGCTTTCCGAGAACGGCCGGCTCGTCACTGATATCGATCCGGCCCGCGTTACGCGATACGAAGAACATATCAAACCCATGCTGGGGCTGTCACTCCCTGGAAGACCCATATCCCATCCCGCTGATATGTTAGGAATGACCGCCCAATTCTCCATGCAAGGCGTACACGATGCGCTGCTTCTTCGTGAAAACGAGCGTATCGCGCTCCGGGAAACCATCGTGTCCACCCTGCCGTGATCGCGTCAATAGGGCTATTATGATTTGTCATCACTACCGACCGCCGGTCTGCTTCATGGCAGCGTGATGAGAAATTTCGTCTCGCGCCCGGGAACGGAGGTGACGGTGATGTTGCCGCCGTGGGCCTGGATGGCGTGCCTGACAATGGAGAGCCCGAGATCGTTACCCTTGATTTCCTGTTGCGAAGGGTGTTTTTCAACGCGCTAAAACGGCGGAAGCTGTGCGGCAGGGCGGAGCTGGGAATGCCGAGGCCGTTGTCTGCATGAAAGCATTTTGGGAAAACGGCTTGCAATGTCTCAAATGAAGCGTTAAACAGCTTCTTGTGAAGGGTAAGAAGAAAACCGTTTCCTACCACGACTGCCTCGATCAGCTCACGGATGGCGAGTCGTCCATGTTGCGCGAGCCGGAAGCGCCCTACGTTCTGAACCGCGTCCGCGCAGGGCTTCCGATGGCGGAATTCCGGACGGCGCGGGCGCTGCTGGACGTGAGCGAAGAACGGCTCGCGGGCTTGCTGGGCATGTCGCGGGCCACCTTGCACCGCCGGAAAAAGAGCGGTCATCTGGACCGCGCGGAATCGGATCGTCTGGTGCGGTTTGTGCGCCTGTTCGCGCGGGCCTGCGAGGCGCTCGGCGGCGAGGCCGGGGCGCGCTCGTGGCTGGGTGCGCCTGCGGTGGCGTTCCACGGCGAGAGTCCGCTGGATTTCGCGGACACGGAAATCGGCGCGCGCGAGGTGGAGGCCTTGCTGCTGCGCTTGGAGCACGGCGTTTTCAGTTGAAAACATGGCCACGTTTTTCCGGCTGGTGCAGGCGCAATGGGTGGATTCCGCAATGAATGGCGCGGGTGCGCGGAGCGCCGGCGGACGATGGAATTCACCGGGCTTGCCCGCGGTTTATCTGGCGGAGTCGCGGGCCTTGGCCGCGCTGGAAGTGGCGGTGCATGCGCCGCGCGAAGTGCTGGCTTTGGAATGGCGGATCATCGCGGTGGAGGTGCCGGATGAAATGATCCAATCCGTGGACAAGCGACGGCTGCCGGAGGATTGGAGAAACCTGCCATCATCGCCCGGCGCCCGGCGTTTCGGCGATGCCTGGCTGCGGAGTCATGCCGCAGTGGCGATTAAGCTGCCGAGCGCGGTGATTCCCGAGGAGCCGGTGCTGCTGCTCAATCCACTGCACAAGGAAATCACACGCATCAAAGTCTCGAAGCCGGCGGTTTTCCATTTCGATCCCCGGTTGTGAATCCTGTTGGCCATGCGCGCCGGCTTGGCTACACCCGTCGTGTGAAGCATCCGCCGCCAAGCAAGGATTTCGGAAGCCCCGGCAACCGCGAGGTCGATCTCGATCCCGCGGTGTTCTACGTCTGCCAGCGCTGCACGAACTGCTGCAAGTGGCCGGGCGATGTGCGCATCGAGGACCATGAAATCGCGCGCATCGCCGGTTTTCTGGGCATCGGCGAGGACGACTTCATCGCGCGTTTCACGCGACTGCGATCCAACCGCCAGGGGCTCTCGCTCATCGAGAAGGAAAACCACGAGTGCGTCATGCTCGATGGCAGCTCGTGCCGCATTCATCCGGTGAAGCCGGCACAATGCGCGGGTTTCCCCAACAAATGGAATTTTCCGGGTTGGCGGCAGGTTTGCGAAGCGCTGCCGGTGGCGCGGCAAACTTCCGTCACATGCTGATATCGATCATCGCGCGCTTGCGGCGGGATTCGATCCAGCGCTCGTATTGCGCCGAGGTCTTTTTGCGGCGCACGCGTTCTTCGACCATCTCGCGCACTTCGGAAAGCGACGGCGCGGGGCCGTAGGTGATCTTTACGGGTTTGACGATGGTGAATCCTTGCGGGTCGAGAATCGGATCGATGACTTCGCCGACGGGTTTGTCGAATACGATGGCGGCGAATTCCGCGGCGAGGTCGGTGCGCGGCACGTCTTCCTGCAGGCCACCCTCGCTGGCGAAGGCGTCCTTCGAATAGGTCTCGGCGAGTTCGGCGAAGTCCGCGCCGTTCCTGAGCTGCTTGACGAGATCCTCGGCGAGCGCGAGCTGGGTTTCGGGCGTGGCCGCGGGGTTGAGCGGATCGCTGGCGGGAATGAAGATCTTGCGGAACGAGATCACGTCCTTGGTGACGTCGCGCAGCGAGTTTTTGATCTCGCTGTATTCATCGCGGATTTCGTTCGGCAGCGGCGGCGGGGCGTCGGAGAACTGCTGAGCGCGCATCGCCTGCACGACCATTTTCTCGCGGGTCATCTCGCGATAACCTTCCATGGTGAGCCGGCTGCGCTTGAGTTCCTCGCGGAACTTCGCCTCGTCGCCGTTGTAGAGTTCGCGCATCTGGCGCTTGATTTCCTCGTCGATGAGGTGCGGCTTGATGCTGGCGCCGAGCTGTTTGAACTCATCGAGGATGATCTGGCGGTCGATGAGTTCCTGGATGACGTTTTCCTTGGCCTTGTTGAACTCGGCCTCGAACTGGCTGCCGCGGCGCGGGTATTGGGCGTTGAGCTGCGCGAAGATCGGCGCGAGCATGAACGAAACTTGGTTTTTGGTGATGACCTGGCCGTTGACCTTGGCGGCGATGCCATTGACTTCCACCGGCCCGGTGGGGACGGGGGTTTGTGCGTCGCCATTGCCGATGGCGGAGACAGCGGCCATCACGGCGGCGATGGTGTTGCGGAGGAAACGGGGATTCATGGGATGATGCGGGGTCCGGTCTTGTCGGAAGAGGTTTTCACGTCGGACCGGGATTGCAAGTGGCGAAAGCCGGGCGGCGGGTCCAGCGCCGGACTGTGAATTCCGGATGCGACTCGATATTTTCCGCGTAGGGAAACGCGTGCTCGAACTCCGGGAAATACGTGTCGCCCTCGTGATGCGAGTGGATGTGGGTGATGAGCAGTTCATCGGTCCGCGGCAGGAAAGCGGCGTAGATTTCCGCACCGCCGATGATGAAAACCGTGCCGTCGAGGTCCGGCAGGCCGGCCAGGTCCTCCGGACGGCGGATGATCTCCACGCCGGGCGCGGACCATGCAGGGTCGCGGGTGAGCACGATGTTTCTGCGCTTCGGCAGCGGCCGCCCGATCGATTGGTAGGTCTTGCGTCCCATCACGATGGGGTGGCCGGTGGTGACGCGCTTGAAAAATGCGAGGTCCGCCGGCAGGTGCCACGGCAGCCCGCCGGCCCGCCCGATCACGCGGTCGGGCGTCATGGCGACGATGGCGCAGAGTTTCAGGCTCACAAGTGCAGAGGTCTGGCGATCAGCCGCGGGCCTCCATCGGGGTGTAGTTGCGAAGCGTGGGGCCGGTGTAGATCTGGCGCGGGCGCGAGATGCGGCTGTCGGGATCCTCCATCACCTCCTTGTAGTTGGCGATCCAGCCGGGCATGCGGCCGATCGCGAACATGACGGTGAACATGTCGAGCGGGATGCCGATGGCGCGCATGATGATGCCGCTGTAGAAATCCACGTTCGGGTAGAGTTTGCGGGAGACGAAGTAGTCGTCCTTGAGCGCGATTTCCTCGAGTTTCTTGGCGATGTCGA
>DATISV010000156.1:0-1583 GCA_035468505.1 Luteolibacter sp.
GAAGAAACCGACGAGAATCGGACTGCGCAGCGCGACCTCGTTCTGGTGGTGCCGGGTGGCGATCACGAAGGCGAGGACGAACAGGAAACCGCCGACAAACAGCACCGGAAAATGCGCGGTATAAACCGTCCACAACAGGAATCCCAGATGGGTGCATGTGACCCATCCCGGCACCGGCGTTTCGCGCTCCTGCCATGTTGCCTGGGATGCGTCTCCCGCGAGCACGCCGGCGGCCCCGCCGGGGAACTCACGGCGGAACATCAGGAAATACACGCCGCAGCTCAGCACGACGCTCACCAGCGCCTTCCAACCGAAGTGCGATAGCATGAACCCGGTGGACCAATCCCAGGTGGAGGCCACCATCAGCACCGGTGGCGCGGCGAAATTCGTCAGCGTGCCGCCGATCGAGATGTTGACGAATAGCAGCCCGAGCGTGGCGTAGGCGAGCCGCGGCGACGGATCGAAACGGTAGAACTTCCGCGCCAACAGCAGCGCCCCGATGGTCATCGCCGCCGGCTCGGTGATGAACGAGCCGAGCAGCGGGGCGATGATCAAGACGCTGAGCCACCAGGCGGCGGGCGTGCCCTTGCCAATGTCCGCCGCGCGTGACATGAGGTTTTCCGCGAAGCGCAGGACCGGCCTGCTGGCGGCGATGGCCATGATGATCACCACGAACATCGGCTCGGTGAAGGTGCGGTCCTCCGAGAGATACAACTCGAAATCGAGCCACGAGTGATAATAAATCGCCGCCGCGCCCAGCACGATCACCCATAGCCCGAAGACCACTTCGATTTCCCCCAGAAAGTGGAACAGCGTGCCGCGGAAGGAAACCTCGGGCACGCCATCCGGATGATCCTCGTCGCGCGGGCCGCGTTTTTTCAATGCCTCGTCGTGCGCGTGCTCATACTTGTGCGCCAGTCTGATGAAGAAACCGGCGGCGAAGGTGTGGACGATCGCCAGGAAAAAAATCACGGTGGCCGCCAGATTGAACGGATCGGTCTCCACCCGCGACTTGAGCGAATCCCACAGTCCGCCATCCACTGCCGGATATTTCTCCGCGGGGATTGGAAATGTCGCGTATTGTTTTCCGCCATCCGCCAGTTCGGGGTATGCGGGCTTGTAACCGGCGGCGAATGCGGTCGCCGGCGCGAGCAACCACATGACGAGTGCGATGAGGACTGGATGTTTCACGCGGGAGAGGTGGGCTCTGGAGAATTGGCCCGGCCGGTTCCCGCAAGGCGAAGTTCCGGCCCGTGCCGAGCCCGCGGAAACGGAAGGCTAATGCGGAATCCCGAATTTGTGGGCGGCGGCATGTTCCACCTCATGGGTCACGGCATGGAGGGAAACGCTGTGTTTTTCCGCGGCCTGGCGGCACTCCTCGTATTCCGGAGTGGCGCGCAGCCCGCCGCCCGGCAGGCGGGCGAGTTTCACCGTGATGGCGCCGAAGCGGGTCTCGACGGTGTCGAACTCACGGGGAAGCGCATCGCGGCGCGTATCGCTGCGGCGGATGCCGAGCGTGCTGGGTTCCTCGAACAGGATCTTTTCGAGCCGGTCGGCGTCTTCGGGCTTGGCGAGCACCTTGA
>DATISV010000157.1:0-3486 GCA_035468505.1 Luteolibacter sp.
GCGCGCTGCAACACATCGACCGCTGCCTTGCCATCTGGCCGTGGGATGAAGCGCCCGAGGACCGGGTCCGCGTGCTGCGCGAGATGGCGCGCTGCGCCGCCAACGCCCGAATGCCCGATGCCGCCCGCAAGGCATGGGAGGAACTGGCCGACCACGCGCGGGAAACCGGCCGAGCCCCCTTGCGCGCCGAGGCGTTGCAACAACTCGCGCGGCTCGCCATCGATCCGGCGAAAACCCAGTCCCTGCTCGCCGAGACCGCCGAATTCGCCGCGCGGGAATTGTCGCCCGAAGAGGCGTTTCCCCACGGCATCGCCTATCTCGATCATCTCCTCAACCGCGTGCGGATTTCCGCCGCAAAGCAGGCATTGGTTTTCATCGAAGAGGCGGCGCATGCTTCGGCAAACCCGGCGATCGTTTCCGAAATGCTCGGCTGGAAGGGATTGGTCGCCGCGATGGCCGGCGATGCGGATGGCGCATCGCGATTCGTGGAGGAGGCGCTGCGCATCGCCGTCGAGAACAATCTGCCCGAGCAGACCGCCATCGCCTACAAACGTCGCGCCAACATCGCCGATTACGCCGGGCGTTACTCGCTGGAAAAACAATCGCACGATCTCGCCATCCGCTATTGCCGCGAAACCGGAACCGGCAGCGAGGTCGTCTGCATGAGTTGCATGTCCTACGCCTGTTTCCGGACCGGCGATTGGAAGGAGGCGCTCGGAACGGCACGCGAGGTTCTAACGGATCCGGAACTGCCCGGCGGCTTGAAAGGGATGGTTTGCAGTGTGCTTGGGATGGTCGGCTCTTTCCGCGGGGATCGCGGCGCGCAACGCCACCTCGAGGAGTCCCTGCGCCACCTGCGTGCCGAATCCATGACCGGCATGGAATTCATGAGCCTGTGGGCTCTCGGCTTCTGGCACGCCGCCCACGGCGATCCGGCGAAGGCATCCGCCGCCTACGATGAAATCCGCAGCCTGTGGCGCGAAACCGACGATGTCCACGACGCGATCCCGGGCCTGCTTTTCGCCGGCTCTCATTATGCCGACCAAGGCATGGCCGCGCAGCTTGCCGATTGCATCGACATCCTTCATCAGATCCGTACACGCAACGATCTTCCCGAGTGCCGCGCCGCCCTGCTCGCGCTCGACGCGGAGCAATTCCGACTGGAGGGAAATGACGCGCAGACCGACGCCATGCTGGCCGAAGCCGCCGCACTCGAAGCCAAGGCGGGACTTCCCTTGGAGCAGCTCTGGATCGAATGCCGCCGCCGGACTTCGGAGGACCGCAGCGAGGCCATTGCCCTCGCCACCCGTCTCGGCGCGCGTCCGCTCCTGGCCTTGCTCGATAATGGCTCCACGTGCGATCTAACAGCCCGGCAATCCGAAGTCCTGGGTTTCCTCGCCGCAGGTCTCACGAGCAAGGAAATCGCCGACCGCCTGGGCCTGAGCACGCGTACGGTGGAAATGCATGTCGGCCGCCTGTTGCAGCGGCTCAATTGCCGGACGCGGCCTGAAGCGGTGGCCCTCGCCCAGTCGCGCGGCTGGCTGCGGATACCGTAGTCCGCCGCGCCGGCTACCGTACTTCCTCCATCTATTCACCCCGCGGATTCCGCGCCATCCTGCATGCACATCCACCCCATAACACCATGTGCATTGCCTGCGATACCAACACACTCCGTGCCGAATCGGCTTCCGATTTCGGCGACCGCTACATCGAAATCCTCAACCATGGCGCACTCGCCGTCATGATCTCCATCGGCCACCGCACCGGCCTCTTCGCCGCGATGCGGAAAACCGGTCCGGCCACCAGCCGGGAAATCGCCGAGGCCGCCGGGCTCAACGAACGCTACGTCCGCGAATGGCTCGGTGCCATGACTTGCGGCGGCATCGCCACCTGCGATGAAACCGGCAGTGTCTTCACTCTCACCCCCGCCGCCTCTGCCGCGCTGACCGGCAACGATGGTGCGGAAAACCTCGCCTACCTCGCGCAATACGTCGCCATGATGGGATCGGTCGAGGACAAGGTGATCGACTGCTTCCACAACGGCGGCGGCGTTCCCTATTCCGAATTTCCACGCTTCCATGAGGTGATGGCCCAGGACAGCGCCCAAACCGGGGTCGGCGCGCTGTTCGATCATATCCTGCCACTGGCTCCCGGACTCACGCTCGCGCTGCACAACGGCATCGACGTGCTCGACATCGGCTGCGGACGAGGCAAGGCACTGCTTGCGATGGCGGAACGATTTCCCAACAGTCGCTTCACCGGCTGGGATCTCAGCGAACAGGCTGTCCAATACGCGTCCGACCAAGCCGCGGCCCGCGGACTGGCCAACCTCCGCTTCGAAACGCGCGATCTAACCGATTTTCACCAGTCCGCTCCCGCGACGGCTTTCGATCTGATCACCGCTTTCGACGCCATCCACGACCAGGCCCGTCCCGACCATGTGCTGGCCGGCATCCGCCGCACGCTCAAGCCCGACGGCTTGTTCCTGATGCAGGACATCGGCGCGTCGAGCAACGTCGCGGAAAACACCGGCCACCTGATCGGCACGCTGCTTTACAGCCTGTCCTGCACCCACTGCATGACCGTCTCGCTCGCCCAGGGCGGCCTCGGTGTCGGTGCCATGTGGGGCGAGGAAATGACCCGTGAATTTCTCACCAACGCCGGATTCCAACAGATCGAACGCCACACCCTCCCGCACGACATCCAGAACTTCTATTATCTCGTCAAACCATGAAAACTCTCGAAAAACTCGCCATCGTGGTCCGTGAGGACGCGTTCGACCGCGTGCTCACGCCACTCACATTCGCCTTCCTCGAAGCCCGCAAGGGCGTGGAGGTGGACATGCTGTTCACCCTTTGGTCGGTCCGCCTGCTCACCGCACCGGGTCTCGCATCCGTCGCGATGAGTCCCGGTCACGCAGATGAGGGACCATGGCTGCGCGAACGCCTGGAACGCGACGGCGAACCGACCGATCTGCACGACTTCCTCTCGGCAGTCGTGCAAACCGGAAAAGTCCGCCTGCACGGCTGCAAATATGCCGCGATGACCTTCGACGTCGCGGAAGCCGACCTCATCCCCGAAGCCGCCGGCATTGTCGATCCCGGATGGTTTCTGCGGGAGAAGTGCGTGCATGCCGACCACTGCCAGTATTTCTGAGCTGCGCAACCGCCGTGAAGCCCACCACCGCATGCATTCCAAGCCTCATCCTGAACGTTCGATCGACACCGAGCAGGCTTTGTAATTTGGCTGGCGCGAGTGAGGGTCGAAGGATGGATGGGTAAGCCGGTTCACTTCGGGATAATGCATTGGCACGAATACCTCGCCGCGCCGCACCGTGGGCGCGGCATAGACTGCGGCAGTCATATGGCCGCGGCGGGAGCGGATGGTCACGTGGTCGTTTTCCCGCAGACCCAGCGCGGCGGCATCCTCCGGATGCATTTCCACATAGGTGCCCGCAGGACAGAGTTTTCGCAATATATCGGACTT
>DATISV010000158.1:0-1633 GCA_035468505.1 Luteolibacter sp.
TTCATCGCCACCATCATCCGCAACCCGCGCGTGGCCGATGCCATCATGGACCTGCTAAAAAACCGCGACGGTCTCATCCTCGGCATCTGCAACGGCTTCCAGGCCCTCATCAAAACCGGCCTCGTGCCCTACGGCGAAATCCGCGAATCCACCGCCGAGTCGCCGACCCTCGTCCACAACTCCATCGGCCGACACATCTCGCGCTACGCCCACACCCGCGTGACCAGCATGCTTTCGCCCTGGTTCTCCAACAGCAGCGTCGGTGATATCCACACGATCCCGCTGTCCCATGGAGAAGGGCGCTTCTACGCCAGCCCGGGAATCCTTTCCCAACTCGCCGCCAGCGGACAGATCGCCACGCAGTATGTGGACGAGAACGGCGCGCCCTCGATGGACATCGCCCACAACCCGAACGGCTCGCTCGGGGCCGTCGAGGGCATCACCTCGCCCTGCGGCCGCGTCCTCGGCAAAATGGGCCACACCGAACGCGCCGGCACCCACGTCGCCAAAAACATCCCCGGCGACAAACACCAGCCGATCTTCAAGGCGGGGGTGGGCTATTTTTCCACATGAGGCGCAGGATTCCCGGAATGCGGTTGCAGGTCGCATGGCGGCTGTCTTAAATCCTCGCCCGTGTCCCGTCTGGAAGCCCTTGCACCGCCTGCCGAAGCGGCAACGAACCGCGATTTCCTGCGCTCGGTTTTCGTCTCGATGTTGCGGGCGCGGATCCTCGAAAACAAGCTATCCAGCCTCTACAAAGCCGGCAAAATCGTCGGCGGCGTGTATCTCGGGCGCGGGCAGGAGGCGGTGAGCGCCACGCTCGGCAGTGCGCTGATCCAAGGCCGCGATTTTTTCGCCCCGTTGATCCGCGACCAGGCCGGGCGCACGGCATTCGGCGAGTCCTTGCTCGATTGCACCCGCACTTATCTAGGCTCGGTCGAGGGACCGATGCGCGGGCGCGACGGCAACATCCACCGCGGCCGGCCGCGGGAAGGCACTCCGGCGATGATTTCGCATCTCGGTTCACAGGTCTCGGTGATCTCGGGCATGCTCTTTGCAAAGCGCCTGCAAGGCGATCTCGACGGCCGTGTGGGCGCCACCTGCATCGGCGACGGTGCCACGTCCACCGGGTCGTTTCACGAAGGGCTCAATCTCGCCGCGGTGGAAAGACTCCCGCTGGTGGTGGTGGTGGGCAACAACCAGTTCGCCTACTCGACGCTGAATGACCGCCAGTTCGCCTGCGCGGATCTGGTGGAACGGGCGCGCGGATATGGCATCGGCGGGTTTTCCGTGGATGGCACCGATTTGCTGGCCTGCGCTTCCGTGATCACCGAGGCGGTGCGCCGCGCGCGATCGGGCATGGGACCGCAAATGGTGGTGGCGCGCCTGCTGCGCCTCTCCGGCCACGGCGAGCACGACGACTCCTCCTACGTCCCCGGCGAGGTGCGCGACGGCCACTACGGCCGCGATTGTGTCGAGGTGGCGATGCGCCAGCTCGTGGAAAACAACTTCGCCACCGTGGAGGAAATCCTCGGCTGGCAGGAGGAGTTCGCCGCCGATGTGCAGCGCGCCGTCGCCCAGGCCCAGCAGGAACCCGCGCCCGATCCCTACCGCGAGAAGTGGACCGCGCTTG
>DATISV010000159.1:0-1623 GCA_035468505.1 Luteolibacter sp.
CTTCGTTTCCTGCCGGCGTCGCACGAGCGATTCGGCGCGTTGCGAAACCTCGCCCACGGTGGAAAACAAATCCATCACCTGCGGAGCCACCGTGCCGCGGGTTTCCACGACGATGCCGCGCGCTTCCAGCCAATGCCGCAGGCGTCGCGACGGACTCGCCAGGATCGAGTGGGCCTCGCGCAGGCGGGCGAATTCCTCTTCGTCGCCGCCGGCGTCCGGATGCACGGATTTGCCCGCCTCGCGGAAGGCATCGCCCAATTCCCCGGCCTGGATGATGAGGCGGGGTTCCAGCCCGAGTGTATCGAAAGCATTCATCGTTTCCTATATCATCACGATCCCGGTGGATCGGTTGGGCGGCTCGGTGGAGCGTAAATCGGGCGGGGCAGGGCACCGGTGCCCGCATCGCCGCGCGCGGACTGTGTGCGGATGGCGCTGGCGATGGCGGACGCCATTTTCGCGCGGTAGTCGGATTGCGCGACGAGTCGGCTTTCCGAGGCGTGGCTGAGGTAGCCGCACTCGATGAGGACGCAGGGGATTTCCGGATTGCGGGTGAGTCGCAGCCTCCTGCGCACGAGGCCGCGGCTGCCATGCTCGGCCGGACTCACGGCGCGCATCGCGCGTTGCAGGCGCACCGCCAGCCCGTGGCTGTCCACCCGCCAGTAATACGTTTCCGGGCCACGCTGATGACTGCCGCCGCTGTTGAAATGAATGCTCACCAGCACCGCGCCGCCGTGGCGGTTGGCGAGCCGCACGCGCTCGTCGAGGTCGATGAAGCGGTCGTCGTGACGCATCAGGATCACGCGGAAATCGCGGCCCAGTTCCGCGCGCACGCGGCGGACCATGTCAAGGTTGAGGTCTTTTTCCCGCTGGCCGGTATGGCGGCTCACCGCGCCGGGATCCTGACCGCCGTGGCCGGCATCGATAATCACCGTGCGGAACCCCTTGGGTCCGGGGCGGTGTCCCCATTCGTCACGGCCACTGGAAAAACCCGGACCCGCGCAGGAGGCCAGCAGGGCGGTCAGGGTGAAGAGCAGGCAGAGGTGGATCGTTCGGTGCATGGTGAGGTTCAAGGCCCAGCATGTCTCCCACAGTGACGACCCGCAAGCGTCGGAGTGGGGCTGTCAGGCGGATCGCATTCCGGGCGATCCAATGCGGGCCGAAGTCCCGCACTCCTTACTCGCGGGTGAAACGCAGCCGGATGAAACGTTTCGCCGGATCGCCCTCGGTGAGCGGGTCGCGCGCACGGACGGTTTCCACGCCGCCGGTGGTATCGATCAGCTCCAGCGGCACCGGCGACCAGGTGTCCATGCCATCGGATGTCTCGGCGACATAGCTCACACCCCCGAGTCCCTCGGGACGGGTGAAAACGAGCGTCAGGCCGTTTTCATCCTTGGTGGCGGCGGGCAGCGGGGTGAACTCCCACGGGTCGGTGCCCAGTGCGAACTCGGCAAGATTGTATAGACCGTCCTTTTCCGGATCCTTCATGTCATCGGCAAGACCGTCGAGGATTTGTTGTTCGGTAAAGTTATCAGTCTGCCAGGCGGTGAAGTCATCGATCTCTTCGATGAGCAAGGTGCCATTGACCGAGCCGTCATAATTCGGATCGGTGACGGTGACGACGAC
>DATISV010000160.1:0-9613 GCA_035468505.1 Luteolibacter sp.
CTATCCGGTGATCCGCACCGCCGAAGGGCCGCGCATCCTGATCGAGATCGACCTCTTCGCCGCCACCAAACGCAGCCGCGATTTCCTCAACAAAACCGCGCTCGCCCGGCTCGAAGGACAACCGCCGCAAGCCGTCGCGGACTTGCGCGAGCTGCTCCGCGAGCACGAGAAACGGGTGGCGAAAAAAGCGGATTGAGTCTAACAATTCCAAAATGAATATGAACCACGGATAAACACGGATGGGCACGGATTTTAAGAGTCTTTTGAAAATCCAACTCTCCCCCAGTGGGTTAAGCCCAAGTATCCATAACTCTTTAATGATCCGTGTGAATCCGTGTCCATCCGTGGTTCCATTTCTGAATTAATTATCAAACGCGGCATGAACACATGGAGAACGGCGGTGGATTGCGTGTCGGAGTGCCTGCGGGCCGGCGTGCGGGAATTCGTGGTCTGCGCCGGGGCGCGGAATGCGGCGCTGGTCGAGGCTCTGGCGCGCGCGGAAACAGCGGGCCGCGTCAGGTTGTGGCGGCATTTCGAGGAACGCAGCGCCGGGTTTTTCGCACTCGGCCGAACCATGGAAACCGGCCAGCCCTGTGCGGTGGTGACCACCAGCGGCACGGCGGTGGCCGAGCTGCTGCCGGCGGTGATCGAGGCGTTCTATCAGGCACGGCCGCTGGTGGCCGTCACCGCCGACCGGCCCGCCGTCTTCCGCGGCAGCGGTGCGCCGCAAACGATCGAGCAGCCGGGGATTTTCGGCATGTATGCCTGCTATGACGGCTGCGACGCATGGGATGGAAAACGCCCGCTGCATCTCAACGTGGAACTCGACGAGGACTTCGAGCCGGACGAGCAGGACTTCACCGACGCCGCAGCCGGGAACTTCGCTCCTGTTAGAGAGCGGCTGGACGTTTCCGGCCTCGCCCGCTGGTTGCGCGAGGATCTTTATCTCGGGCTCGTCGTGATGCTCGGCGGGCTCGAAGCGGAGGATCGCGAGGAGGTCTATCATTTCTGCCACGATCTGGCGGTGCCGGTCGTCGCCGATGCCGCGAGCGGCCTGCGCGAGGCGCTCGGCGGGCTGGTTTTGCACGATGCGGACCGGGTGTTGAAAGCGAAGCCGCCGGGAAAAATCCTGCGCCTCGGCGAGGTGCCGGGCGGGCGGTTCTGGCGCGATCTGGAGAACCTGCCGGAGGTGTCCGTGTGGTCGGTCTGCCGCAACGGCCTGCCCGGGCTGGCGCGGGATTCGAGGGTGACGCATGGCCCGCCCGCCCGTGTGATCCGCGCGCTCGGCGGCGTGGACGAGACAGACGACGCGCTCGACCTGCTGCGCGGCAACTCCGCGCGCGCGGCGCGTATCGAGGAACTGCTCGAATGTTACCCCGACAGTGAACCGGCGATGGTGCGCGCAGTCTCGCATTTCGCCGCCCTCGGCGACGGGGTGTTTCTCGGCAACAGCCTGCCGGTGCGCGAGTGGAACCTGTTCGCGCAATGGAGCCGTCCGCTCCCCACGGTCCGCGCCAACCGCGGGGCGAACGGTATCGACGGCCAGGTTTCCACATGGCTCGGGTGGTCGGCCGGCATGGAGGACAGTTGGGCGCTGCTCGGCGATCTCACCGCGCTCTACGATGCCGCGGCTCCCTTCGTGCTCGGCCAGCTTCCAGCCGCCAAACGCACACTCGCGGTGATCCACAATCATGGCGGTCGCATTTTCGAACGCCTGCCGCGACTGGCCGCGATGAGTCCGCGCGCGGCGGAGTGCCTGACGAACCCGCACGACGCCGATCTGGCGGGGCTGGCGAAATTGTGGGGCATCCCCCACCTGCGGATGCGCACGGCGGACGATTTCGACGGGCTGACCGCCGGGCGCGAGGGCGCGCTGCTGCTGGAACTCGCGCCGGACGCGCGGCAGACGGCGGCGTTCTGGTGCGATTGGGACCGCATGCGCCCGTGACCGCCGCTCAACGCGGCGTCATCGTGATGCGCAGGCGGTCGTAGCGGTCGCTGGGGCTGAACAGCCAGCCAGGCTGGCGGTCGAGCAGCTCGTAGCCGGTGAGCATGAACTCGGGAAGGAACTGGTTGCTGTTCGGATCGTAAGCCTCACGGCCGGTGTAGTGGCCGTAAATACGATACTCGTAGTTGTTGTCGTGGCCGTAGCGCGCGCCCGGCGGGCCGTTTTCCGGCAGGCGGTCGGGGACGCGCTTGCGGTCCTCGCGCATCATCACGAGCTTGGACCGGCTGGCCGGCTGGCGCGGTTCGCGCAGGTATCCCCAGAAGCGGGTTTTTTCGACGTAATAACGACGTCCATAGTAGAAGTCGCCGACGGGCTCGGAGGCGATTTTCGCGTTGCGCTCCTCCGCGGTGGGTCCGCCGAGGTTGCCGGCACCGGACATGCCGCCGCATTGGCAGAGCAACGCGCAGAGCGGTGCGAGCAGAACGGTTTTCCAAAGCGGCGCGGACATGGCGGGAAATTGGCGGGCGCGCCGCGGCGCGGCAAGCGCGGAGAGAGTTCAGCCGTCCGAGCGATCGAATGGTTCGTCGGAAACCACCCAGTCCTCGGCCAGCACGCGGGTGATTTCGAACTGCCGTTCCTCCGCGGCGGACGGCCTATCGAGTTGCAGGGTGGCGCGGATGATCTTGTTTTGGCGCGTCGGCGCCGGCACGGCCTCGTCAGGCTCCTTGGGAAACATGCGTTGCATCGCCTCGTCCTGTGGCGAGCCCTTGCGGCAGTAGCCGATGAGAATCTGGTCCATATCAGGCGAAGCCATGCCGTAGCAGGACCAGCGGCTGTCGTCGCGGAACGGGCCGTTGAAATAGGTGTCCTTGGCGAGGATCACGCGCACCACGCCCTGACCGCCGTCCTCGGCGAGAATTCTGTCCCACGGCGGTCGGGTGACCCGGGCGAAGGCCTCGTAGTCGATTTTCCAAATACCGGTGTCATCCGGCGTGAGCATGGCGAGGCGGTTGCGCGGCTTGCCATCGAGGTCACTGACGACGAGCACGCCCTCGAGGAGCAGTCCGTTGGCGTCCATGCTGCTTAGCCATTGGTAATCCCGGATCGGGCCGTCGTTCCGTTCCATTCCGGCCAGGAAACGGATGATCGCTCCAGGTTCCGCTTCGCCGGTTCGGAAATAGGCCATGACATTCAGCGGATCGCGCGCTTCCAATGCCTTTTTAACCAGAGCGATCGCCTCTTCCTGGGAGGGCGATTTGAATTTCGAGACCCTGTGGCTCTGGATCGCCGGTCCCCCGGTCCCGGCGGCCGCCTTGCGTTCCATCTGGCCGCTCAACCAACTCCACACGAAGAAACCGAGCACCAGAAACGAGCCGATCAAGATCAGGGCGGACCACGCCATCATGGCATTCCGCCGGTGGATGCCGGCAGCCATGCCGCGTCGCTCGCCGCGCTTGCGGGAGCGGCGTTCACCCTTCGGCATCCCGGTGCCCGGGACTCGCGCGACCCGGCCGAGATTCGGCGCATCGCCCGCCGCCCGGGAAATCTTGCTGGCCCGCACGGAGCGATGGATGCCATGGTCTTTCACTTGCCGGAATTTCCTAAACGCCGGATTCCTGCCCCGCAAGTCCGGAGGACGGGCAATAACTCGCCGGATTTGACCCGTGCCGCGCCCGTTGCTAAGGATCGCCGCCCATGATCCGCGAAATCGTCCAATACGGCCATCCCGTCCTGCGCCAGAAATGCCGACCCGTCACGGTGGTGGACGAGACGCTGCACGAACTGGTGGCCGACATGCTTGAGACCATGGCGGACGCCAATGGCGTGGGACTCGCCGCGCCGCAGGTAGGCGAGGACATCCGGCTCGCGGTGGTGGACGTTTCGCACGACCCGCAATGCGTCTCGCTGCTCAAGGTGAATGGCGAGGATGCCGAACTGGCCTCGATCATGCCGCTCGTTTTCATCAACCCGGACCTCACCTACAGTCGCGAAAAGGAGAGCGAGATCGAAGGCTGCCTGAGCATCCACGACATCCGCGCCGAGGTGCGCCGACCGGCGGCGGTGATCGCACGCCTGCCGCAGCTCGACGGATCGGTTTTGGAAATCGAGACCGACGGCCTGCTCGCGCGCGCCATCCAGCATGAGACGGACCACCTCAACGGCGTGCTGTTCGTGGACCGCATCAGCGCGGTGGCCAAGGTGTCGGTGAAAAAACGGCTGCGCCGGCTGCTGGAGGAAGCGTCGGCGGAATGAGAATTTCCCCCAGTGCGTGCTCGACTTGGCGGCGGCCCGGGAGTTGGATCGCGGGCGGCGGCAGGACGGTTCCGCATCCACCTTCAACCCAGCATTCCAGACATGAACAGCAACCGAGGCATATTCGAATCGTTTCCGGGGGGGACCGACAAACCGGCGGATTCACCGTTCACGCCTGCGGAACCAGCCCACAGCGCGTCATCCAGTCCGTTCGCCACCGCGCCGTCGGAATCCTCGCCGTTCGCCAAAGTGGGCGAAGCCGCGGGCCCCTACAAACAACCCGAACCCGGCAAGCCCGCGAAACTGCCTGAGCGGCGCAAACCGGATTCGCCATTCAGCATGGCCGAGCCCTCCGAGGGTTTCGGCTTCGACGCCCCGGCCGGTGGACCGAGCCCGTTCACGCCCGCCGAGCCGGTCGCGAAACCGGCGGCCTCGCCATCGTTCGCAGCGCAGTCCCCGGCACCCGCACCCAGCCCGTTTCCGCAGTGGGGACAGCCCACGCCGCCCGCGCAGGCGTCGCCGCTCGCCTCATCCGGCGCGGCGCGTCCGCAAGAAGCGGCACCCGCCGCCTCGTCCACGGATTACGTTTCCGATTCCTCTTCGATCCGCCAGCTCGAGCTGCGCGCGATCTTCGGGGTGGACCGCGAACTCAGCGCCGAGGAAATCCTCCAACGCGCTCGCTCGCTGCCCGGCATCCGCGGCATCGTGCGTGTGGGCCAGACGGAAACGGCAGCCCTCGAGAGCCTCAAAAACCTCGTTCCCATGCTCGGCCTCGCCGGACCGCTGAAACTCTATGCCGGCAATTCCTTCGTGGAATTCGTCCGCGAGGGCTCCGTGCTGCTCGCGGTGCAAACCGACCGCGGCTTCGCCCCCGGCGTGCGCGAGACGCTGATGATCGTGGCGCGCGAGCTGGGCAAGCTCGCTTGATACCCTCCTCAGCGGCCTCCCGCGTCTTGAATGGCCGCGCGCGTGGCGGCATCGGCGGCGTCCAGCCAGGCCTCACGGGTTTCCGCCGGGTGGCTTGCGAGCACACCGGCCGCAGTGGCCAGCGCTTCACCGCGCAGCTCCGGCTCCTGCAACGACCCCAGCCAGCCCATCGCGGTCGGCGCATCCGCCGCCAGCCATCTGGAAATCACCGCATGCATGCCCGCCTTGCGGAAATTTCCGGCGGGAAACATCGTCAGCCAATCGGCCGCCGCAGCCGGCTCGCTCGCCGACCAGTGTTGCAGCACCTGCACGATCGCCACGTCGCGCTCGCGGCCCGCGTCTCCGCTATCCGCCAGCATCGTGGCGGCGCGGCGCGGGTCGCTGTCGGCGATCACCAGTGCGATGCGGGCCTCTGCGAGTGCGGTTTCGCGTCCGCCGCCCAGACTTTCGGCCCATGCCAGCGCCGCCTCGGGATCTTCATGGGCCAATTGCATCGCAAGATGCCGCACCAGCGGGGTACGTTGTTTCGTGGCATCCGCCGGCAAATGCCCGAGCGCCTCGCGCGCCACCGCCAGGTCCTCGGAAACCGCGCGCCAGGCGAGCGCGGCAACGGCTTCATGACGGACGGTTGTGTTTTCCATCGCCACCGCTTCGAGCAAGGCGGTGCGCAAATCCACTACCGGCAGATCCTGCCGATCATCGTTTTCGCTTTCGCGCAGCTGGCTCGACCGCGACGCCGCCGGGCCGTCCGCCACCTCGTCACCCGCTTTTTCGCAGGACATCGGCAACCAGAAGAGCGGTAGAATCCACCATGCCCCGCGCAGCAAAAACCCCGCCGCGGATCGCGTCCGCTCGGGGTGGTTATTGCTGTGTAAAACGGTTGCCGACATGCGCGGTCAATTGCCCCAGGTCTTCACATCGTCGGTGGGCTTGCCGCCGCCATCCACGCCGTCCGCGCCATTCGTCCAAACCGCCACCCGGCGGCCGTTCAATTGGGTGGTTCCGCCGGCAGTCGGGTTCGGGGTGACTTTTTCGTCGAGATCCAGATCCAGTCTCACGAAATATGCGCCACCCCACGGATCGTAGAGTCCCTCGATGGAGTTGCCCCCGGCAGCGTAAATCAGGCCGTTTTTGTTGGATTTGCCTTCCTTGACCGAAAGGAAGCGGATGCCGCGGGGATTGACCGTGTCGTCTTCGCCGAGCAGCACGTTGAGGAACCCGGTGTCGGTGTCGGTTTGGACCGTGACGTCCGCATCGCCTTCCTCGGGCATCGTGCCGTAGTCGTTGTAGAAATTGTTCACGGCGGATTCGAGCGCGGTGCAGGTGGCCAAGGCGGTCGTTTTGCGCGCTTTCTGAATCGCGGCGTTCGCGGCGGCGAATCCAGCCGAGGCCAGCACCGCGATGATGGCGATGACGACGAGCAGTTCGACCAAGGTGAAGCCTCGTGGCTGGCGGGAAACCGATGATTTCATGATGGGCAGGTGTGTGGGGTTTTGATGAGGAATGGTGATGCAGCGGGACGCTGCGTTTTCAGATTGGTTACGCGAGCGACCGGCCCTGCGCAACTCGGAATTTGCCTCGCCCCGGCTTTGTCAGGCACGGTCATTCGGAGCCCTCGCTTCCGGCGGGCAGCCCGGTGAATTTTTCCGCGCCGCGGATTTCCAGCGCGGTCCATGGCCTGGCGGAGGCGAGAGCGACGACCAGTGGCGAGTGAGAAAGGTCATCCCCAGGTGCCCCGCGCAATGCGCCGATCGTGGCGGTGGGGTCGAGACTGTTCAGCGGATACATCGTGTAGCCCGCGCCGATGTCCGCGCCGTCGCTCTCGCGCATTTCGAAGTGGAGGTGGGCGGGATAGTTGCCGTTTCCAGTGCCCACGGTGCCGATCCGCGCGCCGCGGGAAACGAGCTGGTCGCGCGCGACATCGATGCGGTCGAGATGCGAATACATCGAGTGCAGCATGCGGCCGTCCGCGGCGCGATGGGCGATGATGATGGTGTCGCCCCAGCCGCTTGATGGTTCGCCCGAGTATATGACAAGCCCGTCGGCCACCGAGAACACCGTATCGCCGAGATCGCTGTCCATGCCGCCGATGCCGTTGAGGTCGTCGCCGGTGTGACGACCGCCGCGCTTTTCGTTCATTTCCCGGAATTTCTGGGCGTTGTAAGTCAGCGCGCCGTGTTCGGAGCCGAGCGGCGGATCGAAGCGCAGCGCCACCGGCACGCGCGCCGCCTGCCATGCGGTGAGCATGTGGAAACGATGATCGGGCGCGCCATTTCCCGGCATGGCCAATGGCGCGTCCGCATCCTGAAAGCCGATCTTCTCGCGCGGTGCTTCCTCGGTTTCGTGCCACAACACGTATCCCACCATTCCCGCCGCGACGGCCAGCGTCGCAAGAATCAGCAGGTTCGAGGTGGAATCGCGCATGCGGCGAAAGTGAAGAAGGCGGCGCGCACCGGCAAGCGCACGGTTTTCCGCCATCCATCTTTGACAATCCGGGCCCTGGCCGACAGTTTCGCGCCGCACTCCCATCCCAATTCCGAATCATGGCCTACGATCTCATTGTCATCGGTGGCGGACCGGCCGGCTACGTGGCCGCCATCCGCGCTTCGCAGCTCGGTAAAAAAGTCGCCTGTGTCGAGGCCGACCGCGCCGGCGGCACCTGCCTGAACTGGGGCTGCATCCCGACCAAGGCACTGCTGAAAAACGCCGAGTTGTTCCACACGCTCTCGCACCGCGCCAAGGAGTTCGGGTTTTCCTTCGACAACCTGCAATACGACTGGTCCGCGGTGATCGGTCGCTCGCGCAAGGTGTCGGACCGCCTCGCCGGCGGCATCGAGTTTTTGTTCAAGAAGAACAAGGTGGATTACGTGCGCGGCCACGGCTCGATCGAAGGCAGCGGCAAGGTGAGCGTGGAGATGAACGACGGCTCGAAGCAGACGCTGGAGGCCAAGGACATCCTGATCGCCACCGGCGCGAAGTCGCGCGCGCTGCCGCCGCTGCCATTCAATGGCAAGACGGTGATCGGCTCGAAGGAGGCGATGGTGCTCGAAAAGCAGCCGAAGAGCATGATCATCATCGGCGCGGGCGCGATCGGCGTGGAGTTCGCCTATATCTACAACGCCTACGGCACCAAGGTGACCCTCGTCGAAATGCTGCCACGCCTGGTGCCGGTGGAGGACGACGAAGTCGGCGACGCGTTGGAGAAATCGTTCATCAAGCAAGGCATCCGCTGCCTCGCCAACCACAAGATCACCGCCGCGGCGGACAAGGGCACGCACGTCGAAGTGACCGTGGAAGGAGCCAAGGAAAACGGCACCCTCACGGCCGATGTGGTGCTCGTGGCCATCGGCGTGCAGCCGGTGCTGCCCGGCGGCACCCAGCCGCAACTCACCGACCGCGGATTCATCCAGGTGGGCGACCGTTATGAAACTTCCATCCCCGGCGTGTATGCGATCGGCGATGTCACCGGTCCTCCGCTGCTGGCACACACCGCTTCGTTCGAGGCGATCCAGTGCATCGAGGGCCTTTATGTCGAAGGCCACAAGGTGCGCAAGGTGACCAACTTCCCCGGCTGCACTTACTGCCATCCGCAGGTCGCTTCGGTCGGAAAAACCGAGCGCGCGCTCAAGGAGGAAGGCGTCGAATACACCGTCGGCAAGATTCCCTTCGTCGCCATCGGCAAGGCCATCGCTTCCGGCGAACCTGACGGTTTTGCAAAACTGCTCTACGGCAAGAAACACGGCGAATTGTTGGGCGCGCACATCATCGGCGAGAACGCCACCGAACTCATTGCCGAGATGGGTCTCGCGCTCGACCAGGAGCTGACCATCGATGACATCCACGCCACGATCCATGCCCACCCGACGATGAGCGAGGTGATCCACGAGGCGACCCTCGCCGCCGAGGGCCACGCGATCCATTTCTGACGCCAAGGCCCGCAGGTTTGACAAATTTCACAGGCTTGAATAATCAAGCCCTGTGAATGACTCGACCGCGACCTGGTATTACACCCGCGAGGGCAAGCAGAACGGCCCCGTGACGCTGGCCGAGCTGAAGGGCCTCGCGACCGCAGGCACCCTCAATCCGCGCCACGACATGGTCTGGTCGCAGGGCATGAAGGACTGGCAGCCCGCGGGGGAGGTCGATGGGGTTTTCGAAAAACGGGTGGCGGCGGAAACTTCCGCGCCAGCGACACCTGCTCCGGCGGCACCCGCGCCGGCCGCCGTTCTGAATCCCGATCCCTACGCGCCTCCCGCCGAGATCGGGGTGGATTCGGAAGCCTTGCAGCACGCCGTCTGGCCAGGCGCCCGTCGGCGTTCCTACATCCTGATGGCGATGGTGCTGCCGATGATCTGGCAGTTCGGTTTTACCTTGGTGGTGCATTTGATGGGCGAAGGGACGAATGCGGAGGCCATGGGAATGGCGGTGGCGGCGACATGGCTTGTGATCATGGTGCTGGCGATTTGGTTCGGCATCCAGCGCCTC
>DATISV010000161.1:0-2108 GCA_035468505.1 Luteolibacter sp.
CCGACCGCCTCGTTCAGATAAACCACGCCGTGGCCGAAGTGCTCCTGCACCTTGAGCGAATCGACGTAGGGAAACTCGATTTGCAGCGTCTTTTTCCCCGTGGCCCAGCCGGGCAGCGCGCGCAGCACGGCAGTCACCGCGGCCATGCCGCTGGCGAAAACGAACACCTGGTCCACTGGCGCGCCGGTGAACTTGGCAAGATGCCGCGCGATGAGGTGTGACTTGCCACCCTGGCGCAGTCCGCCGTCCAAGAGATCGCGGGCCTGGCGGCTGCTCACCACCTCACCGGAAAATCGCCAGTAGGCATCCGCCTCCGCCTGGGCGCGCGACGGGACCACCAGCGCCTGCAAACCATGATAACTCGTAATGCGCACGGCGGCCTCGGCCCGCCGCTCGACCCAACGGTGGGCGCGCTGCACCGAGGAACGCGTCGGCAACACAATGACATCTTCGTTTTCCCCCGCCACTTCGACGCGCGCGTTTTCGAAGAGCCGCTCGACCGATGGATGCTTGAAAAACCGCGGGTAACCGGCGCGCAGGCGCTTCATCACCTTCTTGCGGCCTTCCTCGTAGCCGATCACCGCGCTCCAAGTGGGCAGGCAAACCGAGCACGCGTGTGGAGAATCCGGCAGCGGCAGCCCCAGATCCTGCTCCTGCCAGGCCGGATCGGCTGAGAGGTCGCGCGTCACGCGCCCTCCATGACCCGCGCGGAGGAAATGGGCAAGCCCGGAGCGCAACACGGGGACACGCCCGAACCGCCGGTTTCAGGCGGATTCCTTGCCATCCGCGCGCCGTCTGTTTTCACTCGGCAGCCACAAGCTCCCATGAAATCCATCGTCCTTCTCCTGCTGCTGCCCGTTTTGGCGCTCGCCCGCGACACCGCCACGCTGCCAAACGATCCGTTTTTCGCCCCCTACTCGCTGGACCGCGCGCCGGAACCCGCCGCGCTGATGTTGGAAACCGGCGACCGGCTCGCGATCTGCGGCGACTCGATCACCGAACAGAAGCGCTACTCACTCGTCATGGAGGCCTATCTCACCGCCTGCGTGCCGGAGCTGCGGGTCACCTGCCGCCAGTTCGGCTGGAGCGGCGAGCGCGCCGAGGGCTTCGTGAAACGCATGGAAAACGACGTGCTGCGCTTCAAGCCGGACGTCGCCACCACCTGCTACGGCATGAACGATTTCCGCTACGTCCCCTACGACCCGCAAATCGCCGCCGACTACGAAAACGCCATCACCACCATGATCCGGACCTTCAAATCCGCCGGCTGCGAGGTCCTGCTCGGCTCGCCCGGCATCATCGATTCCGTCCCGCACTGGGTGAAAACCGCACGTGGCAGCAAGCTCGAACTCAACCAGGCGCTCTCGCGCTTCCGCAATCTCGGCATCCGCGTCGCCGCGGAAAACGACGTCCGCTTCGCCGATATCTATCAGCCGATGCTCGTCGCCGATTGGCGGGCGAAACGACAGCATGGTCCCGAATTCATGGTCTCCGGCAAGGACGGCGTCCATCCCGGCTGGGCCGGCCAACTCGTCATGGCCTACGCGTTTCTCAAAGGACTCGGCCTCGATGGCGACCTTGGCACGATCACGCTCAATGGCGAAAGCGCGACCGCTGTCGGCGGACATGAAGTGAAATCGGTGAACGATGGCGCCATCACCCTCATCAGCTCGCGCCTCCCGTTTGCCGCGGGCCCCGGAAATGTCGCCGATGACGACTCGCTCCGCGCCGGGCTGGCATTGGTTCCCTTCGATCAGGACCTCAACCGCTTCACCCTGCGCCTGAAAAACCCCGCCGCCGCCCGCTACACCGTCACCTGGGGCACCGAAAGCCGCGAATACGACGCCGCCGCGCTGGAAAAAGGCATCAACCTCGCCGCGGATTTCATCGAACATCCGCTGCACGCACCCTTCCGCAAAGTCTGGGACGCCGCCGCAGCCAAGCAGGCCTACGAAACGCGCCAGATGAAAACCCTCATGCACGGCCCCGAAGGCGAAACCGACATGGAAGCCACCGTCGCCCTGACCGAAAAAGTGCACCGCAAGCTCGCCGCGGAACTCGCCGCCGCCATGCGGCCGGTCGAGCATGTGATACGGGTGGTGACGAGA
>DATISV010000162.1:0-1906 GCA_035468505.1 Luteolibacter sp.
CCGCGCTGGGGCGCGAGTTCCTGCCTCACGTTCATCGGCCGGACCTATCTGAAACTCGGCGACCGGCAACACGCCGCAGCCTATTTTCGCAAGGCGCTTGCCCTGCATCCCGGCGACCACATCGCACGCCGCGAACTGGACGCTCTAACAAAACACTGACCCCCCACCATGCCCGGCAAGAAAGTCCTCGTCATCGGTTCCGGCCTCGGCGGTTTGTCCGCCGCCATCTCGCTTGCGCAGGAAGGCTATCAGGTCGCGATCCACGAGAAAAACGCCAAGATCGGCGGCAAGCTCAACGTGCTCAAGGCGCAGGGCTACACCTTCGACCTCGGCCCGTCGATTCTCACGCTGCCGCACATCTTCGAGCGTTTGTTCGAGCGCTCGGGCATGAAGATGAGCGACCACATCCCGATCCGTCCGCTGCGGCCGCACTGGCGGAATTTTTTCGAGGACGGCAAAGTGGTGGACCTCTACCCCGAGCCGGAAAAAATGGCGGAGGAGGCGCGCAAGGTCGGCGAGGACCCGGCCAACGTGGAGCGCTTCCTGAAATACTCCGCCGGTCTCTACGACCTGACCAACGAAGGCTACTTCGAGCAGGGACTCGATACCGCGGCCGATTTCCGCGAGTTTTACGGACTCGGACAATTCCTCAAGTTCGACCTCTTCCGCACCATGCACGGCGGCGTTGCGCGCCACCTCAAGACGCGCCACATGCGCGACATTTTCGATTACTTCATCAAGTATGTCGGCTCCTCCGCCTACCACTCGCCGGCCTTCATGAACTGCATGCCCACCATCCAATACCGTTATGACCTGTGGTATGTGGACGGCGGCCTGTATGGCATCGCGCTCGGTTTCCAGAAACTGTTGGATCATCTCGGCATCGAAGTCCACCTCAACAGCGAGGTCACCGAAGTCCGCAAGCAGGGCGGACGTGTCACCGGATTGGTGGCCAATGATGCATTCCACGAAGCCGACATCATCGTATCCAACATGGAAGTGATCCCGGCTTATGAAAAACTGCTCGCGGAGGACGACGCGTTTCTCAAGACGCTGGAAAAATACGAGCCGACCTGCTCCGGGCTGGTGCTGGAACTGGGACTCGACCGCCAATACCCGCAGCTCGCGCACCACAACTTCCTCTATTCCGAAAACCAGAAGAAACATTTCCACACCGTCTTCCGCAAACGCGAGTTGCCGCCCGATCCGACGATCTATCTGGTCGCCGCCTCGCGCACCGATCCCACGGTCGCGCCCGCGGGCTGCGATTGCCTCAAGATCCTGCCGCACATCCCATTCATCGACGATTCCAAGCCACTGACGCGCGACGATTACCTCGCCTTCAAGGAGCGCGTGATCGACAAACTCGAACGCATGGGCCTCGAAAACCTCCGCCAACACGTCGTCTTCGAGCACTGCTGGACGCCGCTCGACATCCGCGAGCAATACAACTCGAACAAAGGCTCGATCTACGGCGTCGTCAGCGACCGCTTCAAGAATCTTGCCTTCAAGGCCCCCAAGCAGAGCGTGAGATACCCGAACCTGTTCTTCGTCGGCGGCTCGGTGAACCCCGGCGGCGGCATGCCGATGGTCGTCCTCTGCGGCCAGAACGTCGCGAAGAAGGTGGTGGCGTGGGACCGATGAAGAGTCTTGCCCCCGCTACCTCGCGGGGCTTTGCTCGGCCCGCCCCAACCCTCAACCGATGGTGAAACCCATTTCATTCCGGATTCCGCTCGCTGTGACGATCGCAGTCGTTGGTTCGTGCGCGCCCAAGGCCATCGTGGTGGAGGAAAGCGCGCCGACTCTGGCGGAGCAGGAAACGAAGAACGAGGAGAAACCCGAGGTTGAACCCGAGCCGGTGATCGCCGGTCCGCCCGACGACGGTATCCGGCTGCCCGACATGCTC
>DATISV010000163.1:0-2933 GCA_035468505.1 Luteolibacter sp.
ATACGCGCAGCCTAAGCGACTCCCTGCGGTGCCGGGAAAACGCGGGCTGCGATCATACTGCCATCCGCCAGACATCCGAAACCATGATTACCAGAATCGACCATCTCGGCATCGCCGTCCAATCGCTCGACGAGGCCATTCCCTATTACGAAAACGTGCTCGGTCTCACCTGCGAGGGCAGGGAGGAAGTGGCGTCGCAAAAAGTCCGCACCGCCTTCTTCGCCGCCGGCGAGGTCCACCTCGAATTGCTCGAACCCACCTCTCCGGATAGCCCGATCGCCAAGTTTCTGGAAAAAAATCCATCGGGCGGCATCCACCACATCGCCTTCGCCACCGATGACATCGAGGGCCAGCTCGCCCAGGCGAAAGATCAGGGAACCCGCCTGATCCACGAGGTTCCCTTCGACGGCGCGGCCGGCAAGCTCGTCGCCTTTCTTCATCCTAAATCCACCTTCGGCGTGCTCACCGAGTTCTGCATGCCCGCAAAGTCCCATTGATTTTCTAACAAAATAATCGCGCCATGGCCATCGATCCCACCCTGCTTGAAGCACTCAAACTACGCCGCGAGGAAGCGCTCGTCGGCGGCGGCATCGACCGCATCGAGAAGCGCCACGACAAGGGCCTGCTCTCCGCCCGCGAGCGACTCGCCGCGTTCTTCGATGGCGGGCATTTCATCGAGTTCGGCATGCACGCCCATCACTCGTGCATCAATTTCGGCCTCGAAAAACGCAAGATGCCCGGCGACGGCGTGGTCTGCGCCACCGGCTACGTCAATGGCCGCCCGGTCGCCGCGTTCGCCCAGGACTTCACCGTCGGCGGCGGCGCGGTCGGCCGCATCCATGCCAAGAAAATCTGCGATCTGCTGGACTTCGCCATCAAGGCCGGCATTCCGGTGGTCGGCATCAACGACTCCGGCGGCGCGCGCATCCAGGAAGGCATCGACGCGCTTTCCGGTTACGGTCAGATCTTTTTCCGCAACGTGCTGGCCTCGGGCGTCATCCCGCAGATTTCCATCATCGCCGGTCCCTGCGCCGGTGGCGCCGCCTACTCGCCGGCGCTCACCGACTTCATCATCATGACGCGCCAGAACGCGAACATGTTCATCTGCGGGCCGGATGTCATCAAGGCCGCCACCGGACAGAGCGCGTCGCTCGACCAGTTCGCCTCCGCCGAGGCGCACGCATCCGTTTCCGGCAACATCCACCTCATCGCGGAGGACGACGAACACGCCGTGGAACTCGCCAAGCGTCTGCTCGATTACCTGCCGTCCAACAATCTGGGCGATCCGCCATGCAGGATGAACAATGACATCCCGCTGGAGGAGGATCCCGGTATGAACGAGATCATCCCGGCCGATCCGAAACTGCCGCTCGACATGCAGCAGGTCATCGATCGCCTGATGGACCCCGGGTCGTGGTTCGAAATCCAGCCCGACTATGCGCCCAACATGCTCACCGGTTTCGCCAAGCTCGAAGGGCTCGTGATCGGTATCATCGCCAACCAGCCGAAGGTGAAGGCGGGTTGCATCGACATCGATTCCTCCGACAAGGCCGCGCGCTTCATCCGCGTCTGCAACATCTATTCCATCCCGGTGCTCTCGCTCGTCGATGTGCCCGGCTTCATGCCCGGCCTCGCCCAGGAGCGCGGCGGCATCATCCGCCACGGCGCGAAAATGCTTTTCGCATGGGCGTCCGGCACCGTGCCAAAGATCACGCTCATCTGCCGCAAGGCCTATGGCGGCGCCTACCTCGCCATGTGCTCCAGCGACATGGGTGCGGATTTCGTCTTTGCCTGGCCCACCGCCGAGATCGCGGTGATGGGCGCGCAGGGAGCCATGAAGGTTTTGTATAAAAAGGAAATCCAGGAAGCCGAGGACCCCGAGACGCTGGAAAAGGAACTCCGCAAGGCCTACTCGGAAAAATTCGCCTCGCCCTATCAGGCCGCGTCCAACGGCATGATCACCGATGTCATCGATCCCGCCGTTTCGCGCAGCACGCTCGCGCTTGCGTTCCGCGGCATCATCGCCAAACACGAAACCCGCCCGCCGAAGAAACACGGCAACATCCCGCTATGAGTTTCACCCATTTCATTCCGCTCGCCGCGGCCGCCGAGGACCTCGGCCATTCGCATTCCGTCGCAGACGCGCTGCCCCACCTCGGAGGCATGCTGATGGTGCTCATCACGCTCGCCTGCCTGTGGTGCCTCACCGCCATCGTCGCCAAGCTAGTAGCCATCCGGCAATCGTTCGAACAATCCGCACCCGAACCCGCGCATGCTGTCAAACCTGCAGCGGCCGCGGCCGACGAACCTCCGCAAGTCCCCGCTCCGCACGCCGGGATCAGTCCGGAAATCGTCGCCATCATCTCCGCCGCCATCGCCTGCATGCACGGCGGCAGCCGCCGCGTGATCTCCATCAAGCCGGCCGATACCAGTTGGGAAAAAGCCGGCCGCCAATCCGTTCTCACCTCTCACCGCATCCGCTAACACCTATATCATCATGGAACATCTCCGTATCACAGTTGATGGAAAAGCCTACGACGTGGTCGTCGAGAAAATCGACTCCGCCGGCGCATCCTCATCACCCGCCCCCTCACCTGTCCGTCCCGCGGCACCTGTCGCCAGCACGCCCGCTCCTTCGGCACCGGCACCCGCGCCGAAGGCGGCCGCCGAGGGCGACATGGTCAGCCCGCTGGCCGGCATCGTCCAGGCCATCGCGGTCCAGGTGGGAACCCAGGTCAATGAAGGCGACCTCGTCATCACCCTTGAGGCGATGAAGATGTACACGCCCGTCAACGCCACGGCTTCCGGCACCATCAAGGCCATCCATGTCAAAACCGGCGATGCCGTCGAGGAAGGCCAGCCGTTGTTCACCATTGGCTGAGGCCAGGCGCGCCATTCCGTTTCACAGGTATCACCTTCACTCCCACTCCCAT
>DATISV010000164.1:0-5459 GCA_035468505.1 Luteolibacter sp.
CAGCGCGCCGACGGTTTGCTTGAAGACGCGTTTGCTGACGCCGAGTTCGGAGTGGATTTCGGCGGCGTTGCTGTGGTCGCCGATGCCCCAGAAGCCGCCGCGGGCGCGGAGTTCGGCGAGGACGCGGTCTTCGAGGTTTTCGACCTTTGCGCGGCCGGGCGGGTGGAGTGAAATGTCGAGTTTTCCATCGTCGCGCACCGCCGCGATGTAGCCGGTGGTTTTTTCGCCGGGCTGGAGCGGTTGGAACACGCCTTCGGCGAAAAGCAGGCCGCTGTGGGTGCCGTTGACGATGGCTTTGTAGCCGAGCGGGGTTTTGGAAAAGACGATGAGTTCCACTTTTTCGCCGGCTTTGAAGTGGTGCGGCGTGCGGTCGAGGAAACGCGCGAGCCGCGCCGAGGCGGCGATGCGGCCGGAGGCCTCGTCCACATAGACGTGCACGAGATAGGATTTTCCGGGAACCATGCGCGTCCGTTGTTCGCGGAACGGGACGAGCAGTTCCTTTGGCAGGCCCCAGTCGAGGAAGGCGCCGAAGTCGGTGACGGCCACGCATTTCAAGGTGGCGAACTGGCCGGGCATGGCCTTGGGTTTTTTCAAGGTGGCGACCGGGCGGTCTTCGGAGTCGGTGTAAAGGAACACGTTCAACGTGCCGCCGATGACGTTGTCGCGCGGGACTTCGCGGTGGGGCAGCAGGATTTCGCCGAGTTCGCCGCCATCGAGGTAGAGCCCGAAGGATTTCTCGCGCAGGATTCTCAACTCCGCCCTCTCGCCGATCTTCGCCATGCGGCGGAGGGTGGCGGAGCCGGCCCGGCGAGTCGATGGAGTTTTCCGCTTTTCCGCCGCTGGGGCGGTGCCTAGGCTGCTGGCGTGTTGCAGATTGTTTTCAACGAGATCAGCGCGGCCGAACTCTCGGCGCTCGACACCCTGGAGCAGCTCGAACTGCTGGAGGAATTCAAGGTGACGCGCGACGATTTGCAGAAACTCAACGGCGAGCGCTTCGGCCGGATCGAGCGCGACGGGCTGGTGCTCTACCGTTTCCGCGCGGACGAATACCGGTTTTACTTCGAGGTGAAGGACGAGTTGGTGATCGTGCACCGGGTGCTGCACAAGGGGACGTTTTCGGATTTCCTGTTCCGCTCGAAGATGCCGCTGGCGGAGGACGAGGCGCTGGCGGGATCGAAGCACTTCTGGAAGCTCATCGACGAAGGCCGCAACGCGCGGCGGATGTGAGCGGGCGGCGGATTTTTTCCTTTCTCCCGCTCGCCGGTCTCGGATAGATGCATCTATCATGAAATGGATCGCCAAACTGGTGTTGTTGTTCCTCGTGTTGGGCGCGTGGTGGGTTTTCGCCAACAAGGGCAAGGAAATCGAGAAGCTGGAACGCCAGATCACTCATTTGGAGGAGACCGATTTCGAGAACGAGGAGCTGCCGAAAATGAGGACGAACCTCGACGGTCTGGAAGGCGAGCGGACATTTTCCGGCATTCTTCTGACCTTCCTTACGGCTGGCCTGGTGGGAATCGTGTTCGTGTTCGTGGTGTTGCCGATGATGGCGCACAAGGTGACCCACGCGGTTTACGACAGTGCGGAAATGATTGAGCGCGACGTGATGCATGACGCGCGCGTGCTGGTGGCACAGGGCGAATTCGAGGCGGCGATCGAGGCATTCAAGGAAGCCGCCCAGAAAGAGCCGCTCAACCGACTGCCGTGGGTGGAAATCGCCAAGATTCAAAAGGATAATCTGGAGGACCCGCATGCGGCGATCGCAACGATCCGCGGTGCGCTCGAAGGGCAGGAATGGGAAATCAACGACGCGGCGTATTTCATGTTCCGACTGGCGGAACTTTACGACGGGGAAATGGGCGAGCGCGAGAGCGCCGTGGCCATCCTGCAACAAGTGGTGGAGCAATTCCCGCGCACGCGTCACTCCGCCAACGCCAAGACGCGGCTGCACGAGTGGGGTTGCGACGAGGTGATCGCACCGCCGCAGCCGCAAGTGGCCTCCGTTCAGCCGCCGCCGCCGGAGGAAATCCGCTACGAGCTGCCCGGGATTGAGGACGATTCGGAAAACCGCGGCTGAGCCGTGAGACTGAGCGGGCCATGCGATTCGCCGGAACACGGGTGGGCGCATGGCTGGATGGAGGCTGCGGGCGGCACCCGTTGTTTTTTGCGGCGCTGGTGACGGTGGTCTGCGTGCTGGCAGCACGCATGGATCCGGCGTGGGGAGTTTTGTCGGCGGTGGCCGGTGGCGCGCTCGGATGGGGTATCGGATCGTGGCGAAGAGCTTTGGCATGGCTGGCCTGCGGCTTGCTGGCGGTGGCGGTTTTCGTGCTCAGGGATGCCGCGCGCATACCGCTCGAATCGGTGGCCGGCTCGCATGTCGGGATGCCCGCTCAAGGCAAGGTTCTGGAGGACGCCCGCGGCAGCGAGCGCTACTGGGTGGCTCCGGTGAAGCTGGCGAGCGGCGATCCGGCCGGCGTGAAAGTCTGGTGGGAGGGAAATGGCGAGCTGCCGGTGGCCGGAGCGCGGGTGCGGGCGCGCGGTGGATTCAAACCGCTGCCGGAACCTCGGAATCCTGGCGAGTTCGACCGCGCGGACTGGCTGAGGCGACAGGGCATGGCGGCGGTTTTCCGGGCGATGCGCGATGACACCGAAGTCGAAGCCCCGCGGCTGGCGGAGCTGGGTGCGCGCATCCGCCATGGGTTTCGCGAGCGAGTCACCGCCGGTCTGCCCGCCGACTCTCGCGGCGCGCATGTGATCCGGGCGGTGGTGATCGGCGAGCATCCGCCGGACCAGCCGGAATTGATCGATTCGTTCCGGCGCAGCGGATCGCTGCACGTGTTTTGCGTGAGCGGCCTGCATGTGGGCATGGTGGGAGGGATCGGCTGGCTGATTCTGGCGTGGCTGGGCGTGCCGCGGCGGCGGGCGGTGGTGGTGTTGATCCCGCTGCTTTTCGGTTATTCATGGATCACGGGCAACGGTCCGCCAGCGGTGCGCGCGGCGTGGATGGCGGCGGTGTTTCTCGGAGCCTTCGCATTCCAGCGGCGGCCGGATCTGCTCAACTCGCTCGGTGCCGTGTTGTTGATCCTGATGTTGTGGAACGGGCACCTGCTGTTCCAACCGGGCGTGCAATTGTCCTACGGTGTGGTGGCCGCCATCGCCATCGGTCTGGGATGGACCACGAAAACCTTCGCCTGGATGTCGCGCCCGGAGTTGTATCTGCCGTACAAGATGATGAACCGGCCGCAGCGCGCGTGGCTGTGGCTGCGGCGCTGGGTGGCGGGCACCATGGCCGTCTCGCTGGCTGCGGGGCTAGGTTCCGCGCCGCTGACGATCCTCCATTTCGGCATCGTCACACCGGTCTCGGTGCTCGCCAGCCTGGTGCTGTTGCCGCTGGTCTTCGTGTTGCTGGCGGCGGCCTTGTTTTCCGCGGCGGTCTTTTCGGTTTCGCCGACGGTTTCACACGGGATGAACCGGCTCAACGGTGGGGTCGCAGAGCTGTGCGCGATGGCGGCCGGTGGTTTCGCCTCGCTGCCAGGCGGACACCATTTTGTCGGTCACGACAAACGCCCGCGACTGATGATTTACGATCTGGAATACGGGGCGGGCGCGGCTTGTTTCAGCGATGGAAGTGGCGCGGCGGTGATGATCGATTGCGGATCGAGCGGATCGTTCCGCTATCTCGTCGCGCCTTCATTGCGTCGGCTCGCCATCGCGCCGGACGCGGTGGTGCTGAGCCATCCGGACGGCGGTCACCTGGGCGGCGGGGCGGAAGTGTGGCGCATGCTGCCGATCCGCCAGGTCTGGCTGCCGGTGTCCTACGCGCGCAGTCCGTCCTACCGCGAGTGGCTGGAGATGGCACCGCAGCACGGCATCCGGGTGATCCACGGCAGTGCCGGTGAAAAGCTGCCGTTTCCCGACGGAGCCGCGCTCGAAGTGCTTCATCTGCCCGACCCGGTGCACCGTCACGCGCTGGCCGACGAGCGGGTGGCCGTTTTCCGGCTGCACTGGCGCGGCTGGAAAATCCTGCTCACCAGCGACGCCGGCATGGGCACCGAACTCCGCATGCTGGACATGGAAATCGATGTCTCCGCCGATGTGATCGTCGCCGGGCGGAACCGCACCGATGTCTCGCTGTGCGACCGCTTCATCGATGCGGTGAACCCGCGGGTCATCGTCGCCAGCAACCCGCCATATCCGGAAAGCGAGCGGCTGCCGCAAACCTCCGTCGCCTACTGGCGGTCGCGCGGCATTCATGTGATCGATCAGGCGGAATCCGGCGGCGTGACCTTGAGCGTCGATGCCAACGGCGCGCTTAAGATCGAGGGTTTTCTAACAGACAAACCGCTGGTGCTCACGAGGCAGTGAGCGGCTTGCGGCAGCGCAGCCGCCACATCGTCTTGCCCTCGGCCTCCCACTGGATCTGGAAGTCGGTTTTCGGATAAAAAAACGTGTCCTCTTCCCAGCCCAGCCGTTCGAAGCCGCCGAAACCCGCGGTTTTCTCCTCCGCCCAGCGGAAATAGTCCTCGTGGTCGGTCATGAAGAGAAACTCGCCGCCGGGCGCCAGCACGTGCCGCACGGCTGTTAGAAAATCGTGTTGCACCAGCCGCCGGCGGTGGTGGCGCACCTTCGGCCACGGGTCCGGGCATAGCAGGTGCAGGCGCGAGACCGAGTTTTCCGGCAGCAGCCACTCGACCGTGTAGCGGCTCTCCAGCCGCAACACGCGGGCATTGTCGAGCCGGGTGCGGGTGATTTTGCGGCAGACCTTGCGCACGCGGCCTAACAGCCGTTCGACACCGATGAAATCGCGCTCCGGATGATGCCGCGCCATGCCGATCAGGAACGAGCCGTCGCCGCAGCCGAGGTCCACTTCCAGCGGCCGGCTGTCGCGGAGGATTTCCGTGCGGTCGAGTTCGCGGAAGTAATGCGCGGGCACCAGCTCGCCCGCCATCGGCGGACGCGGCAGGACATGGAGCGGCTGGGCAGACATGCGCGGGTGGATGATCTAACCGTTCCGCGCCAGCCCGCGAAGGGTGCGTTCGAGGATGGCGAGCGCTTCGTCGATCTCGTCCTCGGTGACGTTCAGAGGCGGCAACAGGCGGATGGTTTCCGGCCCGGCGGCGGGAACGAGCAGGCCGTTTTCCATGAGCTTGGAAACCACGGCCAGCGCCGCGGTTTTGCCATCCGGCGTAGTAATGCACGCCGGGTCGAGTCCGACCCCCAACAGCAGCCCGCTGCCACGAACCTCGGTGATGCAGTGCAGCTTCCATGAGCGGATCGATTCGCGGACACGGACTTCCATCAGCAAGGCATGGGCGGCGAGTTCCTGCTCGCGGATTTCCTGGAGTACGGCCAGCGAGGCGGCGCAAACGAGCGGGTTGCCGCCATAGGTCGAACCGTGCGATCCGGGGCCCATCAGCGAGGAAAGCGCGGTGCCGGCGTCGTCGATCGCGCGGTCGCTG
>DATISV010000165.1:0-10728 GCA_035468505.1 Luteolibacter sp.
GCCATGCACCCCGGCGCGGCGGTCTGCGGACTTTATTTCTCCCACCCGGAGAGCCACTATTTCGTCATATCCGACCTGCAAAAAGACCAGGTGGAGGATTACGCGCGGCGCAAGGGCATGACCGTCGCCGCGGTCGAAAAATGGCTCGGCCCGTGGCTGGGATACACGCCGTGATTTTGCAGGATTCCCACTGGACGCGGTGCATATCCGCCGCCAGCTTTGCCACGCAAACCAAAACACGCCCATGAAAATCACATCCCTCGTCTGCGCTGTCGTCATGGCGCTCAACGGCACCACTCTCGCAGGCGGTGAAGGCTGGACCTCGGACTTCGAGGCCGCCAAAAAACAAGCCACCGAGGAGAAAAAGGACCTGCTCATGGACTTCACCGGCTCCGACTGGTGCGGCTGGTGCATCAAGCTCAAGGACGAGGTATTCAAGCACGATGAGTTCAATAGTGGAGTCAAGGACACGTTCGTCCTCGTCGAGATCGATTTCCCCAAGGACAAGTCGAAGCTTTCCGAAGAAACCCAAAAGCAGAACCGGGAACTCGGTGAAAAATACGGCATCGAGGGATATCCGACGATCCTGCTGACGGATGCCGCCGGACGTCCTTATGCCGCCACCGGCTATCAAGCCGGCGGACCGGAGAAATATGTGGCCCATCTCAACGAATTGCGCGGCCGCAAGGCGGCGCGTGACGAGGCGTTCGCGGCTGCCGAAAAACTGGAAGGCCCGGAGAAGGCGAAGGCCTTGATCGACGCGCTCGAAAAACTGGAATTGAGCGAAAGCGCGGTCTCCAACCACTACCCCGATGTGGTGGAACAGATCAAAGCGGCCGATCCGGAGGACACCACCGGCTATGCCAAGAATCTCGCCAACCGCCAGCGCATCGCGGATTTCCAAAACGAACTCCAGACACTGGCCGAAAAAGAGGACATGGCAGGTGCCATGGCATTGGTGGACAAGACGCTCGCCGACGGCGGATTCGAAACCGAGGAAACGCTGCAACTGATGATGACCCGCGCCATCATTTTCGCCGAGCAGGGGAAATTCGACGAAGCGCTCAAGGCGGTGGACGACGCGAAAGCCTTCGCTCCCGAGAGCCCGCTGATTCCCGGCATCGATCAATTCCGCGAGCGTCTCGAGGAATCGCGGGATAAAAAGGACGAAGGAGAGAAGCAGGAAGGCTGACCTGCGCGATCCGCTCCAGCGCATGCGCATCGAAGTCATCAATACCGGCTCCGAGTTGTTGCTGGGCGGCACGCTCAACACGCATGCCGCGTGGTTCGGCCGTGAATTGTTCGCGCTCGGCCTGCGCATTTCGCGGCAGACGACGGTTCCGGACGGCGAGCCGATCCGCGAAGCGATGGGCGAGGCGGTGGAACGCGCCGATGTGCTGCTGGTGACCGGCGGCCTCGGCCCGACCAGTGACGATCTAACGCGCGAGATCACCGCGGAGGTGCTGGGAATCGAGTTGATCACCGATGAGGCGGCGCTGCGCTCGATCGAGAATTTTTTCGCCCACCGCGGCCGCCCGATGGCGCAGGCGAACCTGAAACAGGCGCTGGTGCCGGTGGGTGCCGACGTGCTGCCGAACCCGAACGGCACCGCCCCCGGAGTTTACGTGCCGCCACGGCTCAACGGGCGTTCGCATTGCGCGGTGTTCCTGCTCCCCGGTCCGCCGCGCGAACTCTATCCGATGTTTCACGCCGAGGTGGTGCCACGGCTGCGGGCGCTTTCCGGCATCGAGGTGCCTCCGGGCATGCTCACGCTGCGTTTCACCGGCATCGGCGAGAGCGATTTCCACCAGGGCATCGACGACCGGCTCGCACGCATCGCCGGTCTGGAATTCGGCTACTGCGCTCACATCGGCGAAGTGGAACTGCGGCTCATCGGCACCCCGGAAGCGATCGGTGCCGCGAGGAACATCGCCGTGGAAACCTTTCACAAAAACCTCATCAGCGAAGACGGATCGACGATGGAGGAAACGGTGGTGCGCCTGCTGAAGGAAAGGAATCTCACGCTCGCCACCGCGGAAAGCTGCACCGGCGGCCTGATCGCCAGCCGCATCACCGACGTGCCGGGCGCGAGCGCGGTCTTCACGCATGGTTTCGTCACCTATGCCAATTCCGCGAAGATATCGCTATTGCAAGTTTCTCCCGCCGATCTGGAAACGCACGGCGCGGTCAGCGAACCCGTGGTCCGCCAAATGGCGGAAGGCGCGCTGAAGATCAGTGGCGCGGATATCGCCGTGGCCATTTCCGGCATCGCCGGACCTGACGGCGGCTCGCCGGAAAAACCCGTCGGCACCGCATGGATCGGACTCGCGGTGAAAGACGCGGAAACCAGAACGCTGAAAATCCATCAGCCGCGCAACCGGCACGATTTCAAGCTCGCGGCCAGCCAGGCGGCGCTGGAAATGGTCCGTCGGCACCTGCGGTCCACCGGCGGCGGACGGCCGTGATCACGGTTTTTTCTTCGGCGTCACCAGCACCGGTTTCTTCTCCTCTTTCACGGCTTGGGACGGGTCCAGCGGGATGCGGATGACGAGGCTCTTGTCGAGCAGGCGCGTGCCTTCCGATGACAACTCCTGCACGCGGTAAACCACGAGCCCGAACCTGCCGTCCGCCATGCGTCCCAGCGCGAAGTTCTCCTTGGTTTTGCCGAGGCCGGTTTCCTCCTCGAATTTCCACTCCTTGCCGGTCCATGCGCCAAGGATGCTGGCGGCGTCGGCATTGATGTCGTCGATGCGTTTCAGCTCGCCGTTGGGCGAGCGGAAAGTATCGCTTTCCGGCGAGTACCGCAGGGTGGAAAGCGTGCTGGCACCGCCGGTGGCGGCGATGGTCCAGGCCCCGCCGGATGCTTCGCGCAGGATCAGCGCCACGTCCTCCATCGGCTTGAACTCGCGCTTGTTCCACAGCGCGAGATATTCGTCGTATTCCTCGCGCGTCAGCCCGAGGCGCTCGTCGTAGGGCAGCGGCACACCGGGTTTGGCCTTGGCGCTGAACTCGCGGAACCACTCGGTGTTCTCACGCGCGGCGGATTCCACCTTGGCCACGTATTTGTCGATCTCCGGCGGCGGCAACACCATGCCGACCTGGCCGCGCGCGGGGGTGCCGGGCTTGAGCAGGCCCGAGAAAATGTCCGGCGCCTCGGCGGCCATGGCGGTGGAAACGATGGCGGAAGCGGCGAGAGCGAAGGGGATTTTCATGATGCGGACACCGCTAGGCTGCTCACGCCCGCCCGGGAACTCAAGCGGCGAATCACGGTTCGCCTCCGGGAAAGATTTCCTCGATCGGAGTTTCCTCGCGTTGGTCCATCCACCGTTCGAGCGCCGCGCGCATCGGCCGCAGGACATCCGGGCGCGCCGCCGCCACGTCGTGCATGCCGTCGGGATCGGACACGAGATGAAACAAGCCGAAATGCCGCGTGCCGTCCGCGGCGGGCGTGCAGACGAGCTTCCAGTCGCGCGTCGCAAGGCAGCGTTGCTTCGCATCCACCAGTCGCTCGCGATACTCCGGTTTTAGCACGAAGTGATAGTTATAACTTTCGTCGATCGATGTCAGCTCGTCCATCGGCGGCAGCTTCGGCCGCTCGACGCCGGGCACGGTGAACTGGATGAATGGAAAGCCGGTCTCGCCGTAAAACGGCCGGTGTGAGCGCGCGGTTCCGCCATTCAGCCAGGATGCGAAACTCCGGCCCTCCCACGACGGCGGTGCCGGCACGTCCAGCAGTTCGGCCAGCGTGGGTGCCATATCGATGAGCCGCACCGTTTCCGGCACCACCGCGGGCTCCACGCCCGGCACGCGCACGATCATCGGCACGCGGTTGGCATACAGACCGCCGTTGAACGTGAGCCCATGGCCGAGCGTCACGCCGGGTTCGTAGAGATCGTCGCCGTGGTCCGAGGTCACGATCACGATGGTGTCGTCCTTGAGACCGAGACGGTCGAGCGCGTCGAGGATATCGCCCACGCAATCGTCGAACAGCCGGGTGCAGCCATCGTAGAGCGCGCGGACCTGGCGGATTTCCTCCGGCGGCAGCGCCTTCCATTTCGATTCCAGGTCGGTGCCGCCGATGAAGGCGTCGATATCGAAGTCCACGCCGTTGCGGTTCGGCCCGCGGTAGTCCGGATCGGAAAACATGCTGACGTACGGCTCCTTGCTGCGATAAGGCAGGTGGTTGCAGGAATAAAACACGTGCCAGAAAAACGGCCGACCGTCGCGTGCCCGGTCCTCCAGTCCGTCGAGCACGCGGCCGGTCACCACTTCGGGTGTGACGAATTGTGCGAAGGATTGGATCTGCGGAAATATCCGGTGCCCCAGCGCGTTGTCGAAATACAGCGGCACCACGAAGTGCGCCATCAACACCGCCTGACTCATGTAGATCTTGAAGTTATCGAAACTCGAAACCGAGATATGCTCGAAACCCATCGGCGTCACCTCGTAATAGCCCGCGCACCAATCGCCGATGGCCGCGGTATGATATCCCTTTTCCCGCAGCAACTTCGCCAGCGGCACGGTCCGCCGGTTGGCGGCGTCCACGGTCTCGCGATCCGGATACATCTGGCGGATGCCGTGGGTGTGCGGGTAGGTCGAAGTCATCGTCTGCACCCCGGACTCGATGGTGGAGGCGATGGAAGTGAAACAACGCTCGAAGATCACACCCTCGCTCGCCAATGCGTCGATGTTGGGCGAAACACCGGCGGCTGCAAGCCCGTCGCGACGCTCCGGACGGTGGCCGGCGCAGCCGAGGCGGTCGCCACGCAGCGAATCGGAGCCGATCACCAGCACGTTCGGCAGCCTGCCGGCGACCTCCGCGCGCGGCGTGCTTTGGATCGGCCCGCCGCGCACCATGAATCCCGCCACCGCCAGCATGATCGCACCGACAGCCCACCACGCGGCACGTCCATGGCGGCGAATGTGCCACAGTGCCACTGCCGCCAGAAACGCCCATGGCAGCAGCGTGAAAATCACGAACAACGCCGCCGGACGCACCGGCTCGGGAAACTCGAAGATCCGGTAATACCAATGACCGAACTCCATCTCGTTGAGAAAATACGGACGCGTCATCGTCAACCGCAGCGTGCAGAACGCATGCAAGGCCGCCGCCACCACGAAGCCGCGCAAGGCCACCGCCACGGCACCGCGGCGGCTTGAGCGACCGGTCCAGAAGCTCACCACCGGCCGCGCCAGCAGCAGGCCGGCCACCGCCAGCACCGCATAAGCCGCAAGCACCCACAGGTTCTGGCGGATGAGGAATCCGAGATACTGATCCCGTGCCAGCGCGCTGAACTTGTTCATCATGCCGCCCGCGGTGCCGGCGAGTTTCCACAGGGAAATGCCATATTGCAGCGCGAGAAACGCCAGCACGCCCGCGAGCAGCGGCAGCCAGGCCACGGCGGGCTTTTCGGCGGCATCTTGCAACCGCCTCCCGAATGTTTTGAAAAGATCCTTCATTCGCATATCACGACTCCTTGGGTGGGGAATCCATGTAGAGCCATCTCGGACTCATCAATTTCTGGATCACCACACCCCGGCGGGATTGCAGGCCGCGCGGCACATTGAGCCGCAGGATCAGGCTGGTCTTGCGGCCGTCGTTGATCCGCAAGTTCCTGAAGATCGCAGGCAGGTCCTCGTGATCCCTCGGCAGATATCCGAAAAGCGTCTCCTCGGCATCCAATGCGGTGAGACGGAAACTCAGCCACTTGTTGGAATCGGCGAACTCGTGGCTGTAGAAATTGTCCGCCTCCACATAGACGCGGAAGTCCATCGGCCGTTCCTCCGGCCGTTTCCGTGCGAAATCGTCCCACGGCATCGGCTGGTGACAAACGAACGTTTCCCAATCGACGAGCGGCCGGCCGTCGGGGGCGATCTCGATCAACAGGCTGCGCTGTTCGCCGTTTGCCAGCATCACCGAGGCCATCCAGAAATTCCCGCGCCGGTCGAGCGTGATCGGCTCCAGCGCCCGCAGGGAACGCATCGCTCCGGGCAGATCATGGCGCCTGGAGTAATAATCGCGGACCAACGGCATCACCCGCTCGGGTTGGCGGATCATGTCCTGCCATTTTTCCGCCCGATTTGCAGCGAAAAACGCACTCAGCATTTCCTCGATACGCCCCACCAGCGAGCGTGCCTCGGCCTCCTCGCGTTCCTCGGCAATGAGCGCCGACTCGGTTTCCTCGCGGATCGTATCGGCAACCTCCTCGGACTCACTCAGGCGGACGAGCGACCACACCACGGCCGCCACGATGGCCAGCGCGATCAACACGAACCATCCCCATGGGACCGGATGGCGAGAGGCCGCTTCCGCTCCCCAAGATTGTTCGGTGGCCTCCGCCGGCGAGGCTTCCTCAATCAACGCCTCGATGCCAGGCTCGTGCGTGCGCACCTCGATCTCGCGCCGTTCGGGCACGAATAAAACGCTCGCCGATTCGTCATGATTGCCGGCCGGGCGACCCAGCCGCACCGGTTCCTCCGGCACCACCGTCTCCGCGATCTCGCCCGGTTTCTGCAAACGGATCACCTCGGGCTCCTTGCGGACTTCCTCGTCCACGGGCCTGAGTTTCACGGGTCGTTTTTCCTCGCGCGACATCTTGCTGCGGGATGAAAGCCGCAAAACTCCATCGACGCAACGCCGCTCTCCCACTACATCTCCCCCACCCCGCCATGCCCGGAGCCCGCCGCATCCTCATCGTCACCGCCGCCTTCGGCGAGGGCCACAACAGCGCCGCCCGCAACCTGGCACTCGCGCTCGACGCAGCTGGCGCGGTAACGCTCGTCGCGGACCCCTGCATGCTCGGCGCACCGCGCATCACCGCACTCCTCAACCGCGGCTACCGCCTCGTCACCACGCGTTTTCCGCAGCTCTGGGCGCGCATCTACCGCTCCACCGACCGCTGCGATTTCAGCCGCAACCGCTCGCCGCTGATGCGCCTGCCGGAGCGTGCTCTGAAACGGCTGGTGCGGGAATTCCAACCGGACGCCGTGGTCAGCACCTACCCGCTCTACCCGTATTACATGCCGCGCATCGATGGAAAACCGCCGGTCTTCACCGTGGTCACCGATTCCATCGAAATCAACGCCGCATGGCGACGCGCGCCGTCCGCCGCATGGCTCGTCACCGATCCCGCCACGCGCGAATCCATGGTCCGCGCCGGACTTGCCGACGATCGCGTCATCGACACCGGCTTCCCCGTGCATCCGGTCTTCGCGGGCTTGCAAACCATCGCCCCGGACGATGCCTGCGATCCTTTCCGCATCCTCTATTTCCCGACCGCGAGGTCCGTTCAACTCAGCAGCCACGCCCGCGCGCTGCTCGCCGCCTCGCCCACCGTGCGCCTCACCATCGTCATGGGCCGCAACACCCGCCTGCTTCTCCCTATGGCCCGGGAAATCAAAGCCGCCCACCCCGGCCGCGTCCGTCTCATCGGCTGGACGCGCAAGGTGCCGCGCCTGCTTGCCAGCCACCACCTCGTCGTCGGCAAGGCCGGGGGCGCCACCGTCCACGAAGCCATCGCCGCGCGCTGCCCGATGCTCATCCACCACCTCGTCCCCGGCCAGGAAGAGGGAAACCTGCGGCTGCTCGAAACCCTCGGCGGCGGCGCGCTCGCCGACCAACCGGACCGCCTCACCCATGCCGTGTCCACCCTCATTTCCGACCACGCCGGCGGCTGGCGCGCCATGAAAAACGCCCTCGCCCGTCACAACCGCGACAACGGTGCCGCCACCGCCGCGGATTACATACTTAAGAAGATCGAGGATGGCGGATCGTAGATCGTGGATGGAAGCCCACTATCCACTATCCACTATCCACTATCCACTATCCACTATCTACAAAATGACCTTCCTCTTCGACATTGGCCGCGTCCTGCTCGATTTCGAATTCGAGTCCTCGCTCGCCCGCCTCTTGCCGCCCGGCTGCGACGATCCGCACGGACGGCTCTCGCGGCTGCTCGAGCGCAAGGATGAGTTCGAAGCCGGTGCGGTCGATCCGGAAACATATATCAACTGGGCGCTCGAAGTGCTGGGCAGCGAGGTCGGCCACGATGAGTTCCGCCACGCATGGCGGCAGATCTTCACACCCAACGAACCGATGTGGCGCGAAGTCCGCCGCCTCGCCGACACCGGCCACAGGCTCATTCTGTTTTCCAACACCAACGCCATCCACTGCCCATGGGTGTTCGAGGCGTTTCCGGAGTTCTCGCATTTCCACGGAGCCGTGCTTTCGTTCGAAGTCGGGGCCATCAAACCCCACCCGCCGATCTATCGGCATGCGCTCGATGCCCACGGGTTGAATCCCGGCGAAACGCTCTACATCGACGATCTCCCCGAAAACATCGCCACCGGCCGCGAGTTCGGCTTCCACTGCCATCAATACCGCCTCGACGACCACCCCGCCTTCGAGCGGTGGCTCGCATCCTTCCCCATCTGAATTTTCAAATTTCCAATCTCCAATGTCCGTTCTCACCATCGCCGGCCGCAGCTTCCAATCCCGTCTGTTCCTCGGCACCGGAAAATTCCCGTCCAACGAATCGATGCGCGACGCCCTCGCCGCCAGCGGCGCGGAAATCGTCACCGTCGCCCTGCGCCGCGCCGATCTAACAGGCAGTCACGACCCGCAGGCCGACATCCTCGAATACATCGATCCGGAGAAATACCTGCTGCTCGCCAACACCTCCGGCGCGATGAATGCGGAGGAAGCCGTGCGGCTCGCCCGCCTCGCCGCCGCCGCGGGTCTGCCGAAGTGGATCAAACTCGAAATCCACCCCGATCCCACCTGGCTGCTGCCCGATCCCATCGAAACGCTCAAGGCCGCCGAGATCCTCGTGAAGGAAGGCTTCACCGTGCTGCCCTACATCAACGCCGACCCCGTGCTCGCCAAGCGCCTCCAGGAAGCCGGCTGCGCCACCGTCATGCCGCTCGGCTCGCCCATCGGCACCAACCGCGGCCTCGCCACCCGCGACCAGATCCGCATCATCATCGAACAGGCCACCGTGCCGGTTGTCGTCGATGCCGGCATCGGCGCGCCCAGCCACGCCGCAGAGGCCATGGAACTGGGAGCCGACGCCGTGCTCGTCAACACCGCCATCGCCATCGCCTCCGATCCCGTCCGTATGGCCCGCGCCTTCCAGCAGGCCGTCCACGCCGGCCGCGAAGCCTACGAAACCGGCCTCCCCGAAACACTCGACCACGCCAGCGCCACCAGCCCGTTGACCGGGTTTCTGGGTTGATTTCCCGGAACCGCGGCGTCACCACGCGATCGCGTGGGTGACATCCGGCCGGTTCCGTGCCATGCTCCGCGCATCGACTTTCCGCACCCCCCGCGGTTTCTGAGACCCGGAACATGGGTGCCCCCCCAGCATAGTGTGTGTCACTGCCCCGATCGCTCCCCCCGCGTAGTGATCGGGGCAGTCTGGGAGAAAAAATTTCTCAGGCGAAGACCGAGCGCAGCGCCCAATCGAGTGCCGCACTGATCAGTGAGATCACCAGCGAGCCGGCCAGGGCCCAGCGGAAGCCGTCGATCTTGAGACCGCTCGTCAGCTTGTCGGTCATCGCGAGAAACACCGCGTTGATGAACCAGCGCGTGATGAACGAGAGCAGCCAGGCGATGCCGAGCGTGACGATGGTCAGCACGCCGAAAAACAGCCAGCCGAGCAGCGCGTTGATGATACCAAAGACGGCCGAAACGAATACCGCGCTGCCGAAACTCTTCAGGTGAAAACCGGGAAGCAGAAGGGCGGTGAGCCAGAAGGCGAGCGAGAGAACGAGCCAGGATATGAGAAGTTGCATCATGGTTTCTGAATGGAGTTGTCATCGCACACTGCATCATCAAGCGCCGGGATGCGAACCGTTTTTCCACCGTGAACCGGCCGTGGATTGACAGGGCATCGGCCGTGAACCGTATTCCGCTCATGCGAAAACTGCTTTTACCGATCCTGATCGCGTTTTCATTGCCCTCCCACGCCGCGGAAAAACCAAATTTCATTTTCATCCTCAGCGACGACATCGCGCAGGGCGATCTCGGCTGTTACGGCCAGAAGCTCATCCGCACGCCGCGGCTCGATGAAATGGCAGCGCAGGGCACGCGTTTCATGCAGGGGTATTGCGGCACCACCGTCTGCGCGCCGAGCCGCGCCTCGTTCATGACCGGCCTGCACAGCGGGAATTGCCCGGTCCGCGGCAACTACGAGGTGCCGCCCGAAGGTCAGCTCCCCCTCCCCGCGGAAACGGTGACCATCGGCGAAGTCGCCAAGGCGGCGGGTTACGCCACCGGCCTCTTCGGCAAGTGGGGCATGGGCTTCTTCGACACCACCGGCAGCCCGCTCAAGCAGGGCTTCGACCGCTTTTTCGGCTACAACTGCCAGCGCCACGCGCATTCCTATTTCCCGACCTATCTATGGGACAACGACCAGGCATTCCTGCTTCCCGGCAACGACGGGCGGACCGTCGGCGAGACCTACGCGCAGGAACTCATCCAGCAGGAAACCCTCCGCTGGCTGCGCGCCAACGGCGAACGGCCGTTTCTGTTGTTCTATGCGATCACCCTGCCGCACGGGCGTCACGAGATCGACGACTTCGACATCTATCGCGACCAGCCGTGGACCGATCAGCAAAAGGCCTACGCCGCCCAGGTCACCCGCGTCGATTCAGACGTCGGCGAGCTGTTAGACACGCTGCGCGAACTCGGACTCGAGAAAAACACGCTGGTCGTTTTCTCCGGCGAAA
>DATISV010000166.1:0-5183 GCA_035468505.1 Luteolibacter sp.
TCACCGCCCACCGCGCGCAGCGTCAAGTTCCCCAGTGGAATGCGCTGCTCCACCACGATCCCGAGCACGTTGCCAAGGGAGAAACCGAGCGCGAAAAACAATCCCAGCCACGGGTTTTCCTGAATCATCCCCAACGTCACCGAAATCACCGACAGCCACACCACCACTTCCACGAAACCCAGCAGGAACGACGTCTTCATCCGCCCGTCGATCACCGAGATCACCCGCAGCGTGCCAATCGTCACATCGACCATTCTCGCCAGCATGATCAGCACACCCACTCCCAGACTCGTCAGCCAATCCATGCCGCAACCCTACCCGCATCCCCCGGCCGGACAAGCCGCGAGCGCCCGGGAGGAAGCGCCGAGCGGGGCTCAGCGCTCCCGGGTGGCGAGCAGGCGGATGTCGGAGCTGGCCGGGGATTGGTGGATTGCGAGATCGAAGACGCGGGCCATGGCGATGAGGTGGTCGAAGATGTCGGCCTGGATCGACTCGTAGGCGCCCCAGCGGATGTCGTTGGTGAAACAGTAGAACTCGATGGGCAGGCCGTGCGCGCCGGGGTCGAGGTGGCGCACGAGCAGGGTCATGTTCTGGTGGATCTTCGGGTGGTGGCGCAGGTATGCTTCGGCGTAGGCGCGGTAGGTGCCCACGTTGGTGAGTTTGCGGCCGTTGATGCCGGCATCGTCGCGCGAGGCGTAGCCCTGTTCCCGATACCATTGTTCCAGCTCGCGGTCCTTGGCCTCGAAATACGGCTGGAGCAGGCGGATTTCGTGCAGGCGGGCGTGGAGATCGTCGTCCAGCAGACGAATGCTCTGCGTGTCGATGTGCAGCGCGCGCTTGATGCGGCGGCCGCCGGCCTCCTGCATGCCGCGCCAGTTTTTGAACGAATCGCTGATCAGCGCGTAGGTCGGGATGGTGGTGCGGGTGCGGTCCCAATTGCGCACTTTCACGGTGGTGAGCGCGACCTCCTCGACATCGCCGTCGGCCCCGTATTTCGGCATTTCCACCCAGTCGCCCACGGCGATCATGCGGTTGGCGGCGAGCTGGATGCCGGCCACGAAGCCGAGGATGGCATCCTTGAACACCAGCAAAAGGATGGCGGTCATCGCGCCGAGCCCGCTGAAGATGATGAGCGGCGAGCGGCCGATGATCACGGAAACGCCGAGCACCAGCGCGATGAGCGCGATGACCAGCTTGATCACCTGCACGAAACTGGTGGCCGGCACCTCGCGCGCCAGCGGCCGTTGCTCGTAGAGCCGCACGAAGCCGTTGATCAGCGAGAAAAGCGCGAGCACGCCGGAGAGCAGCAGGTAGATCAGTGTGAGCGTGTGCAGCACTTCGGCCAGCGCGTGGCCCTGTCCGAGAAATCCGGGAGCCGCGCGATGGATGAAAATGGCGGGTGTCATGTGCGCCACCCAGCGCAGCACGCCGCCGTCGAGCACTGTCTCGGGAGCCTTGAAACCGAGCCTGCGCACCGCCGCGCGGACTGCGCGCACAATAATGAATGTAACCACGAAATGCAGCACCACCGCCGCGAAAATCAGCGCGGCGAAACTGGTCCACCATCCTGCGTTGCGGGCGTTTTCCTCCACCATCCCGCCATCGGCATACCATTCGACGAATCTATCAAGCATCGGCGCGACCCAAACGCAGGACGCCCCGCGGTGCAAGAAACGATGGTTGGAGCGCTCTCCTTGGCCGCTCATCAAGCCGTCTTCATCACGGGCCCTGCCCAGTCTGCCCGAGACCGGCTTCGCACAACTTCGCATAGGGGCCGCCCGCTGCGACGAGATCGTCGTGCGAGCCGCTCTCGACGAGCCGTCCTTTTTCCAGAACACAAATGCGGTCCGCCGCGCGCACGGTCGAGAGGCGGTGGGCGATGACGAAGCAGGTGCGGTCCGCACGGAGATTTTCCAAGGCTTGCTGGACGAGCCGTTCGGTGCGGTTGTCGAGCGCCGAGGTGGCCTCGTCGAGCAGCAGCAGCGGCGGGTTCTTCAACAGCGCTCGGGCGATCGAGAGCCGTTGTTTCTCGCCGCCGGAGAAACGCGTGCCGCGCTCGCCGGCGATGGTGTCGAGTCCGTCGGCCGATGCCCGGACGAATTCCGCCGCGTTCGCCGCTTCAAGCGCGGACCACAATTCGGCGTCTTCCGCGCCCGGTTTCGCCAAGAGCAGGTTTTCGCGCAGCGTGGTGTTGAAGAGAAAACTCTCCTGCGTCACGTAGCCAAGCCGGTCGCGCAGCCATTCCTTGGAGATGTCCGGCAAGGGAACGCCATCTAACAGGATTCGGCCGGCATCGGGTTCGTAGAAACGGGTGAGCAAATTGAGCACCGTGGATTTTCCCGCGCCGGTGGCGCCCACCAGGGCGACGGTTTCGCCGGGCATCGCCACGAAGCTGAGGTCGGAAACGGCGGGCGCGTTCTCGTCATAGTGGAATGATACATTCTCGAAGCGCACCTCGCCGCGCAGGGTCTCCGGTCGCAGTCCTTCGGTGATGTGGGATTCGTCGGGCGTGTCGAGGATGCGGAACACGCGCTTCGCCGCGACGATGCCGCGGGTGAAGGTTTGCGAGAGCGGATTGATGCGCGAGATCGGCTCGAACAGGAAACCCCACGCCACCACGAACGACATCACGGTGCCGGCGCTCATTTTTCCCTCCAGCGTCCACCACGCTCCGCAGGCGACCATCAGGATGATGCCGGACTCCGCGATGAACGAAACCGAAGGCCAAACCACCGCCTGGCCGCGCATCACGCGCAGGTGTTTCTCGCCGATCCGGCGCGAGGCGCGGTCGAAGGTGTCGAGCGCCTCGGGTTCCACCGTGTAAGCCTTGATCTGGCGGATGCCGGCGAGGTGGTCGTGCAGGATCGCGTTCATTGCCGACGATGCTTCAGAAGACGCGCGCCACATCGGTTCCGAGCGCCGCGCCCACCAGGTCGTCAGGATGCCGATGAACGGCAGGGGTGCGAGAGTCACCAGCGTCAGCTCCCACGAATGATAGAACATATAACCCAGCACGACGAGAAACTGAAGCAACGCGGCAAGCGCCTGGTCCACGCCCTCGACGATCACGCGGTCCATCGTCGGCACGTCATCGGCCACGCGCGACATGATCTCGCCCGACGAGTTGGTATCGAACCACTTCACCGGTAGGCGTTGAAGCTTGTCGTATAACTCGACGCGGACGAGGTGGGTGAGTTTCAGCTCCAAGCCGTTGTTGACATGAGTGCGCAACGTGAAAAGGAACTGACGCGCGAGGATCGCGCCGATGCCGAGCGCCGCGGTCGGCAGGATCTGGTCGGCACGCTGCTGGCCGATGACCACATCGATGAAGCGCATGGTCACTCCCGGCAAGACGAGTACGAGCAAAGTGCAGCAAAGCGCAAGCAACAGCGAAAGCGCGCTGCGGCCGGGAAACCGGAACGTGTGGCGCAGGATGCGCGCGAGGATCGGCATGGGTGCGATTCAATGCACGCGCGGACCGGCTGGGAAGGAAGATCGCGTCTTCAACGATTCGCGGTCACCAGGTCTGCCAGTCCGGTTTGTTCTCGAAAACCCAGCGGTAGTAATCGGCGCGCCTGAGTTGCGCGGCGGCGGGTTCGTCGAGGCAGACTTTGACGGACGGGTGGAACTGGAGCACGGAGGCCGGGTTGTCCGCGGTGACCGGGCCTTCGACGGCTCCGGCGATGGCGGCGGCCTTGTTTTCGCCGAAGGCAAGCATCAGGTTGGTGCGGGCCTCCATGATGGTGCCGATGCCCATGGTGACGACGTGGTGCGGCACCAGTTCCTCGCCGCCGAAGAAGCGCGCGTTGTCGCGGCGGGTGCGCTCGGTGAGAGTCTTGATGCGGGTGCGCGAGGCGAGCGAGGAACTCGGCTCGTTGAAACCGATATGGCCGTCGCTGCCAATGCCTAACAACTGAAGGTCGATGCCGCCGGCGTCGCGGATGGCCGTTTCATAAGCCGCGCACATCGCGGGGATGTCGCCGGCGTTGCCATCCGGGATGTGGATGTTCTCCGGCTTGATGTTGATATGTCGGAACAGGTTTTCCCACATGAAGCTGTGGTATGACTGCGGGTGCTCGCGCGGCAGGCCGATGTATTCGTCGAGGTTGAAGGTGGTGGCGCGGCTCCAGTCGAGTTTCATGTCCACCAGTTTCTGATAGAGCCGCAGCGGCGTGCTGCCGGTGGCCAGGCCGAGCACGGCGTCGGGCTTTTCACGCAGCAGCTTCGCGATGATGCGCGCGGCGATGTCGGTGGCCGCTTCGGCGGTGGGCTGGATGATGATTTCCATCAGGAGATGCCAAGCTGGCGGCTGAGTTTGTGGCGCACGTCGGCGTTGAAGCGGTCGATGAAGCCGCAGACGTATTCGGCAATGTCGCGGGTTTCGTCCACGACGAGCGGGGTGAGGTCGAGGCCGTAGATGAGCTGGGTGGCGGCGTCGGTGGCGTGGGAGTCGAAGAAAGTGGCGTTGGCCGCGCGGCGGCCGAGGGTGGCGAGGTCGTAGCGCTTGCCGCCGGCGATCTGCGAATCGAACACGCCGTTGAGCGCGGCGGCGAGGTTGTCGCGACCGGTTACATCCATCAGGACTTTTTCGTCGTCGGCCAGCCAGTCGAGCGCGCGCCAGACTTCGCAGCCGATGACTTGTTTCGGACGCTCCTCGCTCGGCAGCGCGCGCATGGCACGCAGCGCGGCGATGGTGACTCCGATGTGCGTGTCGTGTTTGTCGGCGGGGTTGTGGGTGTAAACGACATCCGGGCGGGTGGCGCGGAGGATTTCGGTTAGATCGGAAACAAGCGCGGTTTCCGCCGGGTCTTTGACCATCGAACTCGGGTGGTCGAGTTGGATCATGGCGGCGTAATGGCCGATGACGGCGGCGGTGTTCTGTTCCTCGCGGCGGATGGCCATCATGCGCTCGTTGCTGCAATCGGCATAAGGACCGGTGCGCGAGCTGCCCGCGCCGTTGGTGCAGGTGACGCCGCCGAACCAGCGGTCGTCGCGTGCGAAACATTGCAGGATGCCGTGGAAGGCCATGAATTCGAGGTCGTCCTGATGCGCGCCCAAGCCGAGGTGGGTGACGCGGGCGAGCGCGTCTGCGGCGGGCTTGCCGTCGGGAATGAATACCGTGGCGGTGGAGTGGTGGAGCTTCATTTACTGCGGGATCTGCGGATCTGCGGCAGGCTCGCGGC
>DATISV010000167.1:0-3979 GCA_035468505.1 Luteolibacter sp.
GGCTTCGACCAATTGCGCACGGTCAGCGATATGGGGGAGCTCCCCTCATCGCTGCCGATGTTCCTGCTCCCGGATATCCCCCTCAATCTCGATACGTTGATGATCATCCTGCCCTACGCCATCCCCCTGGCGGTGGTTGGCTTACTCGAATCACTGCTGACGGCGTCGATCGTGGATGACCTCACCGATACGGGCAGCGACAAGAACCGCGAGTGCGTGGGGCAGGGCATCGCCAATATCGGCACCGGGTTCCTCGGCGGGATGGCCGGCTGCGCGATGATCGGGCAGTCGGTGATCAACGTGAAATCCGGCGGCCGCACGCGGCTGTCCACTCTAACAGCCGGAGTGGTGCTGCTGCTTCTTTTGCTCCTGCTGAACGATCAGGTTGCGCTCATTCCGATGGCGGCGTTGGTGGCGGTGATGATCATGGGTTCCATCGGCACCTTCTCGTGGGCCTCGTTCAAGAACCTCGCGGTGCATCCCTCGACCACGAGCATGGTGATGCTCGCCACGGTGGTCACCGTGGTCTGGACGCACAATCTCGCGCTCGGAGTCGGCGCCGGCGTCTTGCTCGCCTCGCTGTTCTTCGCCCGCAAGGTGGCGCAGGTGATCCGCGTGACCAGCGACCTGGACGGCGACACGCGCACCTACACCGTGCGCGGCCAGGTGTTCTTCGTTTCCGCGGAGACCTTCAATGCCGCCTTCGATTTCAAGGAGGCCATCGACAAGGTGGTGATCGATGTCTCGCACGCCCACTTCTGGGACCTCACCGCGGTCGGCGCGCTCGACAAGGTGGTGCTGAAATTCCGTCGCGAAGGCACCGAGGTGGAAATCCTTGGCATGAACGAGGCCAGTGCCACCATCGTCAACAAGCTCGCCATCCACGACAAACCCGACGCCCTCGAACGCATGCTGGAGCACTGACTCGTTCCATCGCCTCCCGCTTACCGCTTACCGCATACCGCTTACCGACCATGCCCACCATCCTCACCTGCACCGACGGCTCGCTTTACGCGCCAAGCATCTATCAACACGCCGCCTGGGCCGCCTCGCGCACCGGTGCGGAGATCCATGTGCTGCATGTGATCGAGCGCGACGAATCGCCCGACCATCCGGACCTCAGCGGCACCATCGGCTTCGATGCCAGCGCAGAGCTGTTGGAGGAACTCGCTCGCCACGACGAATCGCACGCCCGCCTCGCCCGCCTGCGCGGCAAGGCGATCCTCGAAGACGCGGTGAAACGGCTCGAAGGACACAAGGTGCGAACCACCCAGCGCCACGGATCGGTGGTCGAGACACTCGATGAATTCGAGCAGGGCGCGGAACTGGTCGTGATCGGCAAGCGCGGCGAGCACGCGGACTTCGCCAAAGGCCACCTCGGAAGCAATCTCGAGCGAGTGGTCCGCAGCGCGCGCATTCCGGTGATGGTCGCCGCGCGCGAGTTCAAACCGGTCACGCGTTTCCTCATCGCCTTCGACGGCGGCCCGAGTTCGCTCAAGGCCGCGCATCACGCCGCCACCAACCCGTTGCTCAAGGGGCTGGAGTGCCACCTCGTCATGGTCGGGCGACAGGACAAGGAACACGAACTTTCGCTCGATCACGCCGCCACCAGCCTGCGCGGTGCGGGTTTCGAAGTGACCGCCGATCTGCTAACCGGCGATCCCGAGGAAGTCATCGCAGCGGAGGTGGACAAGCGGGAAATCGGCCTGCTCGTGATGGGCGCCTACGGCCACTCGCGCGTCCGCAACCTCATCCTCGGCAGCACCACCACGCATCTCATCCGCACTTGCCACATCCCGGTGGTGCTTTTCCGTTAGATAAATGGACACCGACACCGAGATCGAGTTTGAAATCCGCATGCGTGCCGAAGTCGAACGCCTGCTGGAGGAAATCGAAGCCGGCAAGGAGGACGCCGCGCCGCCGGAATCGCTCGACGGCAACATCGGCCGGCTCTCGCGGCAGGACTCGCTCATGCAGCAGGAGATGGCCAAGGACGCCCAGCGCCGCCGCATGCTGCGCCTGCACCTCCTGCAACAGGCGCTCGCCCGCATGGACGAGGGCACCTACGGCATCTGCCCGAACTGCGGCGGCGAAATCGCCGCCGACCGCCTGATGGAAACACCCGAGGCGCCGCTGTGCGCGGCATGTTCCTGACAGTTGACCGGTCCGACGAACTGAAGAATCCTATAACCCAAACCCAATGAAACACACCGACCTCCCCATGCTGGCGGCCACTGCCGCCGCTCTTGCGATGAGTTCCTGTGACAAACCCTCCGCACCGGCATCCGGCAGTCCGCCCCCGCCCGGCGTCGCGCGCGAAGTCTGGGGCAGGATGCCCGACGGCCGCGAGGTCGCGCTTTTCACACTCACCAACGCCAACGGCCTCCGCGCCCGCGTCACCGAATACGGGGCCATCCTCGTTTCCATGGAAACCCCCGACCGCCATGGCAAACTCGCCGACGTCACACACGGCTACGACACCCTCGACGGCTGGCTCACCAACACGTCCTATTTCGGTGCCACGGTCGGCCGATTCGCCAACCGGATCGCACACGGAACATTCACGCTCGACGGCAGGGAATACCAACTCGCCACCAACAACTCGCCCGGTGGCATCCCCTGCCACCTGCACGGCGGCGCCACCGGCTTCGACAAGGTCCTGTGGTCCGGCACCGCCACCGCCGATGGCGTCGAACTCACCTATCTCTCGAAAGACGGCGAGGAAGGATACCCCGGAAACCTCGACATCAAGGTCACCTATCGCCTCACCGCAGACAACGAACTGATCTGGAAGGCCGAGGCCGTCACCGACGCCCCCACCGTCATCAACATGGCCCATCACAGCTACTGGAATCTCAGCGGAAACCCCGCGGTTTCCATCAACGGTCACGAACTGATGCTGGCCGCGGATCATTATCTCCCCACCGATGCCGGGCTCATCCCCACCGGCGAGGTCGCCCCGGTCGCCGGCACGCCGATGGACTTCACCACGCCCACCGCCATCGGCGCGCGCGTGGAATCCGACTTCGAAGCCCTGGAATTCGGCGGCGGATACGACCACGCATGGGTGCTGCGCAAAGACGGCGACGGGCTCCTCCACCCCGCCGCGCGTCTCAAGGACCCAGCCAGCGGGCGCGTCATGGAAATCCTAACAGACCAGCCCGCCATCCAGTTCTACGGCGGAAACTTCCTGGATGGCGGCGTCGCCGGCAAAGGCGGAGTGAAATACGCCCACCGCACCGCCCTTTGCCTGGAAACCGAAAACTTCCCCGACGCGCCGAACAAGCCCGCTTTCCCCAGCGCCGTCCTCCGCCCCGGAGAGACCTACACCCACACGATGGTCCACCGCTTCCTTGTGGATGGACAGGGTTTTTGACGCTGGGGTGGCTTTCGAGCCGCCTGTTTGCGGCTGGAAAGCCGCATCTGCGATTCATGGCTCCCGAGAGGGAGCCACTCCGATCGCGGAGGCGTTGACGATGAGCAGGTCGCCGGCGGAGCCTGCGGCGACTTGGCCGCTGACGGTGACGGTGGCGAGGTTGGCGAGCCCGTTGGCGCCCTCGAGGCCTTGTTTGAGGACGCGGCCGTCGGCGTTGACGATCTGGATGGTGGCGATGGCTTTCTTCTTGTCCTCGGGCGAGTCGCAGCAGGCGTCCCACGGGGTTCCGCATTCGTCGCCGGGATTGTCGCTGCATGCGGTGATGAGGGATGGATCGGCGAGGATGAAGGCGGCGCGGCCTTCCACAAAGGGCTTCACGTGGCCCATGATGCGGCCTGTTACGGTAACTTCATCTCCGGGCTTGGCGCTGGCTTTCACTTCACTGATGGCCTTGGCTTCGCCCTCGGGCGTGGCGTTCAGAACACTCTCTAACACTACCTTGTCAGCGGAGGACGCCTCGCCGGATGCGGGGGTGCTTGCTTGCGGTGACTCCTTGCACGCGGCGAGGAGCAGGACGGTGGCGGATAACAGGTGGATCGGTTT
>DATISV010000168.1:0-2331 GCA_035468505.1 Luteolibacter sp.
ACGATGGCGATGAATGAAAGGCAGTTGGCAGATCTGTCCACGTCGTTTGACGGCGGGACGGCGATGGTGATCTTGAACTTCCGCGGCAGGTAGGTCTTGCCATAGATCGGCTCCTCTTCCTGCTCGGAGGATTCGATTTTCTCCCCGTCGAGCCAGATCTCGTGATAGGCGCGGGTTTTCGGAGTGAGGTGGTCGGAAAGTCCCTGGGCCACCTCGAGCACGTCGGCGTGGACGTCCGATAGATAGGGATTCGGATTGCACATCACATTGCGGTTCACGTCGCCGCAGGCCGCGATGGTGTCCATGGCGGTCTGGTTGATCTCCTTGATGGTGCGCTTGAGGTTGCTCTTGATCACGCCGTGGAGCTGGAAGGCCTGGCGGGTGGTGAGCTTGATGGTGCCGTTGGCGAACTGGGTGGCCATGCGGTCCACTTCCAGCCACTGCGCGGGCGTGGCCACGCCGCCGGGGACGCGGATACGGATCATGAACGAGTAGGCTTTTTCCAGCTTGTGCTTGCGGCGCTCGGCGCGCAGGTCGCGGTCGTCCTGCTGATAGGTTCCGTGGAACTTGAGCAACTGCTGGTCGTCGGCGGACAGCGAGCCGGTGGTCAGGTCGGCAAGGCCTTCGGTGATGGTGCCGCGCAGGTAGTTGCTGGCGATCTTGATGTTCTCGTTGGCGGAGAGTTTCTTTTCTTCGGACATGGTGGAAGTTTTCAGTTTGAAGTTTTCAGTTTTCAGCGAGGTGCGGATCAATATACGTCGAGGTGGTAGCGTTTGGATGACTTGAGGTCTTCGATGTATTGCTCGGCGGCCTCGCGGGATTTGCCTCCGTGTTTGCCGGCAATGGAGATCAAGGCCTCATGCACATCGACGGCCATGCGGGCTGCTTCGCCGCAGACGTAAAAGTGCGCGCCTTGTTCCAGCCATGCGAAGACATCGGCTCCATGTTCCACGAGGCGGTGCTGGACGTAGACTTTCTCCGGCTGCTCGCGCGAGTAGGCGACATCGAGCCGCGTGAGCGCGCCACTCTTGAGGTGGTCCTGCCACTCGAGCTGATAGAGGAAGTCGTAGAGGTAATGCTGGTCGCCGAGGAACAGCCAGTTCCTGCCGCTGGCTCCGGTGGCGGCGCGGTGCTCGACGAAGGCGCGGAACGGCGCGATGCCGGTGCCGGGGCCAACCATGATGATCGGCGTGTCGCCGTCGGCGGGCAGGCGGAAGTTTTTGTTGGGCTGGACGAAGACGGGCACGGTATCGCCGGCTTTCAACAGGTCGGCCATATAAGTCGAGCACACTCCCTTGCGCTGGCGTTCGTGGCTGAAGTAACGCACGGCGGAAACGGTTAGATGCACCTGGTCCGGATGCGCGAGCGGGCTGGAGGCGATCGAGTAAAGCCGCGGCGGGAGCTTGCGGAAAAGTCCCGTGAGCGTGGCGGCGGGCAGTCCGTCGGGCGCGAAATCGTGGATGGCATCGACGATTTGCCGGCCATCGATGTATTCCCTGAGTTGGTCCTTCGCATCGTCGGCGAGCAAGGCGCGCAGTTTCCCGGAATCGGCCGCGGCGGCGAGTTTGGTGAGCACATTGCGCGAGAGCGCGGTGATGTCGAAGTCGTCCCGCAGGGCTTCGGCGAGCGGTTTGTCGCCACCGTCCTTCACGGGCACGGTTTCATCGCCGCCGAGTTTCGCCGTCTTGAGGATATCCCCGACCAAATCGGGCGCGTTGACCGGGACCACCGCGAGCGCGTCGCCCGGTTCATAGCTCATACCGGAACCGGCGAGGGAAAATTCGAGATGCAGCGTTTCCTTGGCCGATCCCTTGCCGTTGAGCATGACCACATCCAGCAACTCCGCGGGAAACGGATGCTTCTTGCCATATTCGAGCGCGGAACCGGCGACTGGCACGGCAGCGACGGCGGTGGACGCTTCCGGTGTCACAGTGGACAGCGCGTTTTCGAGCCATGCGGCGAAGGGCTCCTCGAAATCGACATCGCAATCCTGGCGCGGCGCGATCCGTTCGCCACCCAGCGCGGCGAGGCGTTCGTCGAACTCTTTCCCGGTATGGCAGAATTTCTCGTAGGACGTGTCGCCGAGCGCGCAGACCGTGAATTTCACCCCGGCAAGCGGGATATCGTCCGTCATGAACTGCTTGTGAAACGCCGCCGCGGTCTCGGGTGGCTCACCATCGCCCCAGGTCGAGACGATCACCAGCAGGTGCTTCGTTTTGGCGAGATCCGCCGGTGAAACATCGGCCATGTTCACCATGCGCGCGCGCATGCCACGTGTGCGGGCCTCTTTCACCGAACGGTCCGCCAGCGCGTCCGCGTGGCCGGATTCCG
>DATISV010000169.1:0-4040 GCA_035468505.1 Luteolibacter sp.
CAAAACCGCCACAGGCCGGAATCGGTACTGCGATTCATGGAAGAGGTGCTGCCGATGCTCGACCGTCTCGACTTCGTGGAACGTTACGCATGGTTCCCCGCCACGCAGGACAACAGCGCACTGGGCACCAGCGCGCTGTTCGACAAGGAAGACAAACTCACCAAGCTCGGCGAGTGCTATCGCGACGCGTGACAGACCGCAGCGTTCCATCGCACGCCTTATCATCCGCCTTGAAGCCATCGGCTGGCATCACACGGCTGCCGTGCCCCGGACCATTGAGAGGATCTCCGCCGTGTTGAGCTGGCTGGCGCGTTGCTGGATATCCGGCAGGTATCGCGCATGCATTTCCTTGCCTTGCGCACCGAGCGATGAAAACAGGCTCTTGATCTCCCCTGCCCCGAGTTTGCGTCCGCCAGAGTAATACCTTTCGGCGATGTGCCCGATGGCATATGTCGTGCCGAAGGAAAAAGCGGATCCGGTGACCTGACCGGCAACCCGCCCGGCCATCTTGCCGGCAAGCTTCTTGCCAAAACCCGACATGAGTTTGCGCGCGAAACCTTCCACCATCTGCGAGCCGAGTCCGACGCCGGCGGTGGCGAGAAACTCCTTGATGTTGTCGCGGCTGAGTTCGAATCCGTGCGACTTGCCGATGCGGTAAACCATCTTCATCTGCAGCGGAATGATGGCCATGGTCGCGAGGGTTTCGGGCAACAACTCAAGGGCGCCGTTCACTATCGCATATCTCAGGATCATGCCGCTGTTATCCGGTGCGGAAGGTGCGGTCTCCGCGGTATCGAGCGGGCCCAGCGCGAGCGAATCGACTTCTTCGTCGATCGCCTTCGATTCGACAGCTCCCAGGCTGAGTTTCCCGCGCAGTTCCGTTAGAAAAACCTGCTCGTCCTTGGAGATCGCCCCCCCGGCTTCACACACCGCCCTTGCCATCTCGTAGGCGAGCAAGCGGTGCTCTTCTTGCGGAGCGAGGCTTTGCGCGACGGCATCGAGGGAGAGTTTGCCCATCAGGATTTTTCTGGAAATGGCGGCAACGTCCTCAGATCCGAGTTCTTCCGCCATGAGACGGATTTGCTCGCGTTCGGCCTCGGACTTCTCGCCGTCGGCAAACGCGGCAAAGAGGCAGACGGCGAGAAGGGAATCGGTGGCGACGGATTCGCTGCTGGGGATGTTCATGGGTGGTGTCGGTTGTCTGGCGGGCAAGCATATCCTGAAATCGACGGTCCGCACCGGGAAAGTGCACGCGATTTCCATCAACCGGAAAATCGACTCTCAAGGCACGCAGATCTGCAACAGGTCGGCGGCCGCCACGGCGGTCAACGGAGTCACACCACGAGGCAGCAGCAAGGTCCGGCCTTTTTCGAAGCGTCTGCCGCCGGCACTTGCCAGTTCGCCATCGATCACCATGACGATCGAGAATTTTCCCGGGTCTGGATTGAAGATAGATGCGCCGGATTGAAGACGGATGCGCTCGGTCCGGAACCACGGGCAATCCGCCAGCACTCCATCATGCGGTGCGTCAATGCCGGGCTCGATGTCGTCGAAGTCGATGTTGGCCAAGGACTCGCCGATGTGAAGCTGCCGCGGCTGGCCGTCGAGCCCCGGGCGGTTCCAATCGAAGACGCGGTAGGTGGTGTCCGAGTTCTGTTGGATTTCGTGAATGAGGAATCCCGCACCGATGGCATGCAGCCGTCCGGAGGGGATGAAAATGGAATCGCCGGGCCGCGGTTCGATGGCATGCACGCAATCGGCCACGCTGCCGTCCGCCAGCGCACGCTCGAACGCCGCGCGAGTCACTCCGCACTTGAGTCCGACGTAGAGTTTCGCGCCCGGATCGCAATCCGCGATGAACCACATCTCGGTTTTCGGTTCCGCGCCCTGCGTCGCCTCTTCGGCGCGCGGATGGACCTGGATGGAAAGATCGTCGCGGGCGTCGAGAATCTTGATGAGCACCGGGAAACGCGCGTGCGCTTCATATGCCTGTCCGAAAATCTCCTCGCGCCGGCTTGTCCACAATTCATGCAGCGAAGTGCCCGCCATGGGACCCTCATCCACGACCGACTGCTCGTTTTCGCGATCGACGATTTCCCATGATTCGCCGTAGGGCGCATCCGCGTCGGGCAGTTTGCGGCCATAGACGCGTTCGAGTTCGCGCCCGCCCCAGACGCGGGTCATGTAAAGCGGATGGAAAGTGACGGGTTCCATGCAGGCACGGGATCATGATCGTCGCGGCGCGATATGCAACCCCTGCGGAAAACGGCATTCGATCCTAGACCCGGCGCGGGAATTGTTCCAACGTGACGGCGTCCTTCATTTCCCCCGCGCATTATTCATGGAAACCGTTCTCAAAGTTCCCGACTTCTCTCCGCCCAGCACGCTCGCCGAAATCCTCGCCGCGCTCCGCAAGGAAAACCTCGATCCGCGCCATGAGGCGAAGTCATGGGGCGACTGGATCAACCTCGAATGCTACAGCACCGTGATCAGCATCGAGGTGAACCACGGGCTCAGCAGCAGCGCCACCATCGAGCATGGCGACGGCGAGGAGGACGGCGAACCGATCGACTCGATCCTGCGCGCCTTCGGCAAGCTCGGCTGGCACGGCGTGGACGACGACGGCGAATACCCGCTCGCCTGACCGCAGCGCCGGCTGGACGCGGGCATCGTCATTTCCGGTCATCCGTCATTCTTGTCAGGAACAGCGAATCGTATCGTCCGTGGTGTCGCCGCAGCGTTCCGAGCAGCTTCCGCTTGCGGATGAAAACGATCATGTCCCCGAAGAATCCCCTCGCATGGCACAGCCTGTGGATGCGCTGCTTGAGCTTGCGCTCGTCGTGGTGGAGTTTTTCCCTGACATGGTTCGCCTTGATGAAGTCCTTGCGGCCTCCGGCGTGGAGGCGTGACAGACTGGAAGTTGGTTCGGACATTTTGGTATCGGACGGCAACGAGGTATGCATCGTTCAAACATCTTACTCCGGCCAGAGAATGACAGGCGCTTTTCCACGCCATATCGGATGATCCTTGTCGAGCAGGTGCTTGCCCGACGCATCGATCACCTCGCCGCGCTTGTTGATTGGCAGGACTTCGAGCCCATCGGGAAAACCACAAACACGCAGAATGACCGCTTTACCCTTGAACGGTTTGGGATCGAAGCGGTTCGTGCCGGGCACGAGCGGCGTAACCACCAGCGGACATTCGGGCTTTCCGACGTCAGGCCGGTGATGTAGGAAAATCCGACCTCTCCCTTGGCGAGCACATTCCCAGGCTTGCGCAAATCATTGTCTGGCTCTCTGGCACCCGGGATTCTGGCGTAGAACACTTCTTCGCTGGGCGATACTTGCGAAGCGATCAACTGGCGGAAGATCGCGTTCGATGAATCGTCGTCAAGCGGCAGTTTGGTTTCCGTGTTTTCAATCACTTGCTTCGCCGTCTCGTTATTGGGATACGCACCATAGGCAGTCTCGAATTCAAACAGCGCCATCGACATCGAACGCAGATTCCCACGGGCTTCGTTGAGATGCGCCTCAATGCGGTGGTTGGCAGCCTTTCTCCACAGGAAAGCGAAGGCAACCACCACCACCAAGACCAGCAGCCAGATGGCTCGCTTGGTCTTGCGGCTTTTCATAATGGGCATGGCGGTTGAAAACCGCCGCCACGGTTATTGGTTCGACTTGTCGAAGGCGGCGTCGAAGGCGACGTCGCTGCCGGGGAAGTCGAGGCTGCGGACGAAGCTGGCGGCCTCGGCACCGCCGTGGACGCGGTCCATGCGGATGTCCTCCCACTCGACGGAAAGCGGACCGCGGTAGCCGATGTCGTTGAGTGCGACGATGACGTCCTCGAACTCGATGTCGCCGCGGCCGGGCGAGCGGAAGTCCCAGAAACGGCGGGAATCGCCGAAATCGGTGTGGCCGCCGAACACGCCGACGGTGCCGTCGCCGTGGCCCCACCACGCGTCCTTGACGTGGACGTGATAGATGCGGTCGGAGAACTCGCGGATGAAGCGGACGTAATCCACGCCCTGATAGCCGAGGTGC
>DATISV010000170.1:0-8062 GCA_035468505.1 Luteolibacter sp.
GGTTGTCGGCGATGCGCTCGGCGAGCGCGCGGTGGGCGGTTCCACTGATGATTTTCATGAAAAGGGCGTGCGGATGGCTGCGGGCGGCGGATTGTTGACCCGTCAATGCGGGATCGGCACCACTTTGCTCCCGAAACCTGAGACGCGCGGTCCAACGCGCCCGGTCGCAGGCCGCCGGGCAGGGTTCCACATGCCAGAACTCACGCGCGTATTCGGCGATCGTGAGGCGGCGATCATCACCGGCGACCGCCGGTCATCACTCAGGCAGCGTGATGAGAAACTTCGTCTCGCGCCCTGGAACGGAGGTGACGGTGATGTTGCCGCCGTGCGCTTCTATGGCGCGCTTGACGATGGATAGCCCGAGGCCGGTGCCCTTGATTTCCTGCTGCGAGTGGTGTTTTTCCACGCGGTAGAAGCGGCGGAAAATGTGCGGCAGGGCGGAACTGGGAATGCCGATGCCGTTGTCCGCCACCCAGATTTGCGTGGTGCCGGCGTCAGACCGGCAGCCGATTTCGACTTGCAGGCCGGGGTGGGGGTTTTGTTTGAGCGCGTTTTCCACCAGGTTGAAGAGCACCTGGGTCCAGTAAAAGCGGTCGCCTTGGAGGGTGAAACCGTCGTCGTCCATCGTCACCCGGATTTCCGCCTGCTGCGAGCGGATCACCGATTCGAGGCGCTCGAGCACGTCTTTGACGCAGGAGCGGAAACGGAACGGCTCGATCTTGAGCGCGGCGGCCTCGCCGGATTCGAGCCGCGAAATGACGAGCATGTCCTCGACGATGCGCGAGATGCGCTCGGCGTGCTTGCGCATCACGGCCAGGAAGCGGCGGGCCATTTTCGGATCGTCCACCATGTTGTCGTCGAGCAGATTTTCCAGATAGCCGTTGATGATGGCCATGGGCGTGCGCAGTTCGTGGGACGCGTTGGCCACGAAGTCCTTGCGGATCTGGTCGGTCTGGTGCTCGGTGGTCACGTCGCGGATGATGACACGGGTGAAGAATGGGCCGCCATCGCCGTGGGCGGGCAGGCGCGCGGCATCGATGATCCACGCATTGACGCCGCGGTTTTCGAGGTCGCCGAGCGGCGAGGTTTGTTGCGAGAGCACCACGCGCGAACTCGTCGGCTCGCCGGTTTCCAGACAGTGGAGCAATGACTCGGCGAGCCGCGGTTCAAGCAATGCCTCGCGCACCGGCCGCCGCAACAGTTCGCGGCCGCGGAAGAGATCGTGCGCGGCGGCGTTGGCGAAACGGATGACGCCGCCGACATCCACCAGCAGGAAGGCGTCGCCGAGCGCGTCGAGCAGGCGGTCGCGCTCGGCGTATGCGTCGTCGATCTCGCGCTGGTATCGCTGGCGTGCGGCATCGGCTTCAAGGCGGGTGAGGCGGCGGAGTTTCTTCAGGCGGAGGGAAACGACGGCGAGCGCGCACAAGGCGGCGACGGCGAGCGTCGTCAGGAGGATTTCGAAACCGGGGCTCATTCTGCGGATTTGGCCACTTGGTAGCCGACTCCGCGGATGGTTTCAATCCACGAACCGTGCGGACCGAGCTTTTGGCGCAGCCGCTTCATGTGGGTGTCGAGCGTGCGGCTGTGCGCGGCATCGCTGTAGCCCCAGATCGTGCGCAGCAGGTCGTTGCGGTCTTGCGGCCGGCCGGGGCGCTCGCACAGGAACAGCAGCAGCTTGAACTCGGTGGACGTCAGCTCGGCGGGCTCGTTGTCGATGTAGCATTTCACCGCGTTTTTATCGAACCGGAACGGACCGTGCACCAGATCCGTGGTGGCCGGCGGGCTGTCCACGCGCTTGAGGATGGCCTGGACGCGCAGCAGGAGTTCCTTCGGGCTGAAAGGCTTGGCAAGGTAATCGTCGGCCCCGGCCTGAAGCCCCTGGATGCGATCCTCCGTCTGCGCGCGGGCGGTGAGCATGATCACCGGGATGTTCACCCCACGCGAATCGCGCCGCAGCTCGCGAAAGACTCCATAGCCGTCGCGGCCGGGCAGCATCAGATCGAGGATGATCAGGTCCGGGCGCTCGCGCAGGGCCGTCTCGGTGCCGGTGATGCCATCGTGGGACTTGAGCACTTCATAGCCCGCTCGCTGGAGGTTGAAACCGACGAGATCGGCGATGTCCCGCTCATCCTCGACAATCAGTATGCGCTGCATGAGGTGCGAAGCTAGGTGACAGCGGTTTCGGCCGGGAACGTGCCGCTTGTGACAATTCGGTCACAATAGGTCCTTGCCGATCACACTGCCCGGCGGAGTGGTGCGTGCGATGCCGATCTTGATGCCGGCCTCGATGGAGGTGTTCACGCCGGTGCGCACGCCGTCGCCGAGGATGGCGCCGAGCTTGAGGCGGCCGGTGTTGACCGGCTTGCCGCGGATCATCGAGACGTGGTGGCGACCGTCGTGGCGGTGGTTTTCCGTGCAGGTGCCGGCACCGAGCGTGACGTGCGTGCCGATGATCGAATCGCCCACGTAGCACTGGCGGGAGATGTAGGTGTTGTTGTAAACGATCGAGTTTTTGACTTCCGCGCCGTTGCCGACGTAGCAGTTCGAGCCGATGCTGGTGGCTCCGCGGATGTAGGCGTTCGGGCCGATCTGGCTGTTGGGTCCGATGACCACCGGTCCCTCGATCACCGTGCCGGGCAGGATCCGCGAGCCGCTGCCGATGCGGACCACTCCGGATATGCTGGCCAGCGGGCTTACTTCCCCCAGCACCGCGGTTTCATCCATCAGCGCGAGCACCTCCTCGTTCATGCGCAGCAAGTCCCACGGATAAATGACCGGAAAGCAATTCGCGTCGGTCACGATCTTTTCCTCGCAATCCTCGGCTTTCGCGCAGCCCTTCCACGCGAGCACCTGGTTTTCCGCGTCGAGCAGGCAGGCGGACTGCGGGTTGCGGCCGAGCATCAGCAGCGCGCCGAGTTCGATCCAGTTGTCGATCGGGATCCGCAACGTGCGCGGGCCGGCCTCATTCACGTCCACCAGTTGCAGTCCGGCACGGCGCAGATCCGCGGCGAGCAATTCGCGCATCGGCACGTTGGCGATCAGGCACGCACCGAGCTCACGGTTGGTGGTGATCGGGGCGCACAAAGTAGGGTTTCGAGGTGGGAGAAGAGTCGCCTGCATGGGTTGAATCCACTCCATCACGATCCCCTCCGCGCTTCACGCAAAATCTGTGGAAAATTCCTGTCTGCCGGACTGCCGACACGCCTGGTTTTTCCATGCGCTTGCACCGGCCGGGCGGGTGGCTAAGCTGCCGCGCGTGGCCGCCAAATCCAGATCCGCACCGCCCGCCGCCGGCAATTTCTTCGCCGTCGTCGGCAGCGACGATGGCATGGTCCGCGAACAGGCTCTCGAACTTTTCAATCAACTCACCGGTGGTGTGGACGACGGCTTCACCCACGAGACCATCGATGGCATCGCAGACAACTCGGATTCGGCCTTCGAAATCTGCGCGTCGGTCGTCCAGGCCCTGCAGACGCTCCCCATGTTCGGCGGGGACAAGGTCATCTGGCTGCGCAACGCGAATTTCCTTGGCGACAACGTCACCGGCCGCTCGCAGCGCACCGAAGCCGGCGTGGAAAGCCTGCGCGTCACGCTCGAAACCGGCCTGCCCGCCGGTGTGAAATTCCTGCTCACCGCCCAAGGCGTGGACAAGCGCCGCTCGTTTTGGAAATTCATCGAGAAATCCGCCGAGCTGCGTGTCTTCGACCGCATCGATACCAGCCGCGACGACTGGCAGGGCCAGGTCGCCTCGCTCGTCACCGGCCGCGCGGCCGTCATGGGGCTCGATTTCGATCCCGAGGCGCTCGAAATCTTCGTCCTCCAGGCCGGCGAACAATCCCGCCAGATCGACAACGAACTCCTGAAACTCGACCTCTACCTTGGTCCCGCCCGCCGCACCGTCACTCGCGACGACGTGGACCTGCTCGTTCCACTCAGCCGCGCCGCCGTGGTTTTCGAAATCGGCCGCGCCATCCAGAACGGCGACGCCGCGCGCGCCATCCAGCTCATCGACCAACAACTCGCCGCCGACGACAAGGCCGCCATCGGCATTATCCGCGCCGCCATCATCACCACCGTCCGCAACCTCTATTTCGCCAAACTCATCTCTGAAACCTTCAAGCCGCCGACCGGCAGCTATCAGGCTTTCGCCGGCGCGCTCAACCGGCTCCCTGAAAACGACCGCGCCTGGCTGCCCCAGAAAAAAGACCGCAGTGGCGTGAACGTTTTCCCGCTGTTCCAATGCGTCCCCGCGGCGAGACATTACGATCTAACAGCATTGCAGGGCGTGCTCGAAGCCACTCTCAAGGCCGATGAAAGCCTCGTCACCACCGGCCTCGACAGCCGCCTCGTCCTCCACCGCCTCGTGGTGCAAATCGCCGCCGCGCGCGGGTGAACGCACGCCGATTTCCCAGCGTGGAAATTTTCCGAAAAAATTTCGAAAAGAAAGTTGACGGCCGGGTAGGCGCTGCCCTAGCTTCGCGGGCCGCCACGGAAGAGGGTGGTCGAGAGACTCGCCAGTCGATCGCGGTGCAGCTGCAAGGCAATCCACCCGGTCGGCTTTTTAGTCCCCTCGAAGCAAGGATCTTTGACAGTGTGGCCCAGCACGGGACGTGCCAAAACCGAAGGCGGGAACGCCTGCGGTGAAAGGTTCGGACCAATGGTCGGGGAAGCCCGATTGTGAGCTGCTGGGAAGAGGAAGAAAGATTGAATTGTGCGCTGCGCGTCGCCGGTTTTTAGGACGGTGGGACGCGCGGAAGCGGCGGGCAAATGAGTGCCGGGGATTTTTTCCCGGTGGGTTTGTCCGCCAAGGTCAATTTGGTTTACGCGTCTTTTCCCGCAAGGGGGAAGGCAACGCCAAACTGTTTTTTACGGAGAGTTTGATTCTGGCTCAGAACGAACGCTGGCGGCGTGTTTAAGACATGCAAGTCGCACGGAGGCATTCAGGTAGCAATACATGGATGTCTGAGTGGCGCACGGGTGAGTAACACGTGAATCACATGCCCTTGAGAGGGGGATAGCCCAGGGAAACTTGGATTAATACCCCATGGTCCGGCAACGGTAAAGGGGGCCGCAAGGCTCCCGCTCAAGGATTGGTTCGCGCCCTATCAGCTTGTTGGCGGGGTAACGGCCCACCAAGGCGATGACGGGTACCTGGTCTGAGAGGACGATCAGGCACACTGGAACTGAGACACGGTCCAGACACCTACGGGTGGCAGCAGTCGAGAATAATTCACAATGGGGGCAACCCTGATGGTGCAACGCCGCGTGGAGGATGAAGGTCTTCGGATTGTAAACTCCTGTCATCCGGGAGCAAGACCTGACGGTGAATAGCCGGCAGGGTTGATAGTACCGGAAGAGGAAGGGACGGCTAACTTCGTGCCAGCAGCCGCGGTAATACGAAGGTCCCGAGCGTTGTTCGGAATCACTGGGCGTAAAGGGAGCGTAGGCGGCGTGGTAAGTCAGATGTGAAATCCCGGGGCTCAACCCCGGAACTGCATCCGATACTGCCGTGCTAGAGGATTGGAGAGGTAGCTGGAATTCACGGTGTAGCAGTGAAATGCGTGGATATCGTGAGGAACACTCGTGGCGAAAGCGAGCTACTGGACAACTCCTGACGCTGAGGCTCGAAGGCCGGGGGAGCGAAAGGGATTAGATACCCCTGTAGTCCCGGCAGTAAACGGTGTGCGCTTGGTGTGAGGGGATTCGACCCCCCTCGTGCCGGAGCCAACGCGTTAAGCGCACCGCCTGGGAAGTACGGTCGCAAGACTAAAACTCAAAGAAATTGACGGGGACCCGCACAAGCGGTGGAGTATGTGGCTTAATTCGATGCAACGCGAAGAACCTTACCAAGGCTTGACATGCATCTCTAAGCGCGTGAAAGCGCGTGACCCTTCGGGGAATTTGCACAGGTGCTGCATGGCCGTCGTCAGCTCGTGTCGTGAGATGTTGGGTTAAGTCCCGCAACGAGCGCAACCCTTGTGAGCAGTTGCCAGCGCGTCATGGCGGGAACTCTGCTCAGACTGCCCAGATCAACTGGGAGGAAGGTGGGGACGACGTCAGGTCAGTATGGCCCTTACGCCTTGGGCTGCACACGTACTACAATGCCCGGTACAGTTGGAACCGATGCCGCGAGGTGGAGGAAATCCGCAAAACCGGGCCCAGTTCGGATTGGAGGCTGCAACCCGCCTCCATGAAGTCGGAATCGCTAGTAATGGCGCATCAGCTACGGCGCCGTGAATACGTTCCCGGGTCTTGTACACACCGCCCGTCACATCATGGAAGCCGGTCGCACCCGAAGTGCATGAGCCAACAGCAATGAGGCAGTGCCCTAAGGTGTAGCTGGTAACTGGGATGAAGTCGTAACAAGGTAGCCGTAGGGGAACCTGCGGCTGGATCACCTCCTTTCTACGGAGAAATCCGGCGCTTTTCACGAAAAGCGCCGGAAGGTCGAAGCCCGACTGTCCGGCAACGGAACAAGGGCTTGAGCGGCGGGCAACCGCCGTTCACCTCAAACAACTTATTCAATATTTCCGCGCGTGCATTCCGCCCTGGAACGGACACGCAGCGTGCAATTCAATCTTACGCTTCCTCTTGGCAACCACGGCCAAAGCGCCCGCAAGGGAAAAGACGCCCCCGGCGATACCTCGTATGGGGAACTTGATTGGGGGTTTAGCTCAGTTGGTAGAGCGTCTGCTTTGCAAGCAGAATGTCATCGGTTCGAATCCGGTAACCTCCACCATTCTTCGCCCTGGCGGGCTACGAATGGCAGGCCACGGGAAAGACCGGCATCTACCATCGCCAGCTCTGCAAGGGCTTGCCCTTCGAAGCTTCAGCGAAGAAGGGGCCTGTAGCTCAGTTGGTTAGAGCACCGCCTTGATAAGGCGGGGGTCATAGGTTCGAGTCCTATCAGGCCCACCACTTTTCCCGCCGGGGGCCGCCTTGAAGCCGCCTGCCCGCGCTGTCAGACAGAAACGATCCGATTGAAATGCCCGCTCTTTGACATCCACATGGAGAGATAAAATATGATTTGATTGACCGCGAGAAATTGAAAAATCGCGATGGAGGCCGTGCAAGCGGCCCCGTGAGCGCTTTTGCGGTCCTTGGACATATTCCGAATCCCAAATTGAACATAATGATTTTTACGGCAAAGCGCCGCGGGCCTTCGGGCTTTTGCGGCGCGTGACCGGGAAGGCGCAACCCGCAAGGGGGAGTCCTTTCCGTGAAAGCTGGTTTCAAAACATGGAATCAAGCTTTGAAGGGCACACAGTGGATGCCTTGGTGTCAACAGGCGATGAAGGACGTGATAAGCTGCGATAAGCTTCGGGGAGCGGCAAACACGCTTTGATCCGGAGATTTCCGAATGGGGTAACCCGGTGGCCATAATGGGCCATCGTCTTTTCCTGAAGCCCCGACCCGGTGCAAGCCGGCAGGGGGAAGGTAGGGAAAAGCACGCGATACCCGGTGAAGTGAAACATCTCAGTAACCGGAGGAAAAGAAAGAGAATCGATTCCGTAAGTAGTGGCGAGCGAAAGCGGACTAGCCCAAACCGGGAGCTTGCTCCCGGGGTTGTAGGACCCCGTCGTGGGACTCTCAACGATAGGTCAAGGAGATGGAAAGCTCCGGCAGAGAGGGTGACACCCCCGTGACCGAAATTTGCGAGAGCCCTAGGGAGTTCCTGAGTAATGCGCCACACGTGAAACGGCGCATGAATCCACGGAGACCACTCCGTAAGGCTAAATACTAGTTGGCGACCGATAGTGAACCAGTACCGTGAGGGAAAGGTGAAAAGAACCGCTGCGAGCGGAGTGAAATAGAACCTGAACCCGTGTGCCTACAAGGTGTCAGAGCCCCCTTGAGGGGTGATGGCGTGCCTTTTGCTTAATGAGTCTGCGAGTCAGTATGCGTGGCGAGCCTAAGGTCTTCAAGGACCGGAGGCGAAGCGAAAGCGAGTCCGAACAGGGCGAATTTAGTCGCGCGTGCTGGACCCGAAGCGGAGGTGATCTACCCATGGCCAGGTTGAAGCTCGGGTGATACCGAGTGGAGGACCGAACGGGTGAATGTT
>DATISV010000171.1:0-5119 GCA_035468505.1 Luteolibacter sp.
ACCGGCTTGTCCAAAAGCTTGGAAAGTTCCTCCGCCACCGGCTTGAGCGTGAATTTCTCAACCCGCTGGCCGTTCGGCCGGCCGAGGTGCGACATGAGGACGACGGCCGCGCCCTTTTCCAAGGCGTAGCGGATGGTCGGCAGGGCGGCGACGATGCGCTGGTTGTTGGTGATGGCGCCGGTCGCCTTGTCCTGCGGCACGTTGAAATCAACACGGATCAGGACACGCTTGCCGGCCAGATCGACATCGCGGATGGAGAGTTTGGCCATGGGGCGGGAATCCCGCCTTAGCCCGCCAGCCATGTCAAGACATGGCTGACTTCGCGGGGCAATCGCCCCTTGACCGCGGCCAAGCGGGTCACTAAGCAAGCCGCCGCATGGGATTTGACACACTTGGGCTATCGCCCGCCGTTCTGGAAGCCGTTGAGGAAAGCGGATACACCACCCCGACGCCGATCCAGGCGCAGGCCATTCCGTTGATCCTCGAAGGGCGCGACGTGATCGGCGCGTCGCAGACCGGCACCGGCAAGACCGCGGCCTTCGCGCTGCCGACACTCTCCAAGATCGAAAAACTGGGCAAACCCCAGATCCTCGTACTCGAACCCACCCGCGAGCTGGCCCATCAGGTGGCCGAGCAGTTCGAGAAATACGGCAAGCACACCGGCATGAAGGTCGCGCTGCTCTACGGCGGCGTGGGACTCGGCACACAGTCCGAGCAACTCGCCGCCGGTGCCGACATCGTCGTCGCCACGCCAGGCCGCCTGGTCGATCACTTCTACCGCGCCGCCATGCGCTTCGGAGAAATCAAGGTGCTCATCCTCGACGAAGTGGACCGCATGCTCGACATGGGTTTCCTCCCGCAGGTGCGGAAAATCGTCAACCTCTGCCCTTGGGAAGGCCGCCAGACGCTGTTCTTTTCCGCTACCATGCCGCCGGCGATCCAAACCTTCGCCCAGTGGTGTCTCACCGATCCCGCCAGCATCGAGATCGCACGCAGTTCCATTCCCACCACCGTGACCCACGCGTTCTATCCGGTGGCGATGGACCAGCGCGACGAACTTCTGCTCGAACTCCTCAAGCAGACCGATTACCACTCGGTGATGGTCTTCACCCGCACCCGCAAGGAAGCGGACCAACTGACCTCGCTGATTAAATCCACCGGCCAGACCAAGGTGGCCGCGATGCACTCGGACATCAATCAGGTGGACCGCATGAAGGCGCTCGCCGGATTCAAGGCCGGCGACTACGAAATCCTCGTCGCCACCGACGTCGCCGCACGCGGCATCGACATCTCCGGCGTCTCGCACGTCATCAACTACCGCGTCCCGGAAAACGCCGAGGACTATGTCCACCGCATCGGCCGCACCGGCCGCGCCGAGGCCGAGGGTGACGCCTTCACCATCCTCACCGCCGACGAACTCGACTTCGCCAAATCCGTCGAGATCTTCATCGATCAGGAAATCCCGCGCCGCAAACTCGACGATTTCAACTACACCTACTCCGCCCTGCTCGACGACTCCCCGTCGAAGCCCATCCGCCGCAGGAAAACCGGCGGGAAGAAACGCAGGTAAGCGGAGCGCGGACTTCAGTCCGCCGGTCTTCTCCATTGGCACACCGCATTCGGTGCGCGACTCACCCGGTACCCGGTCGTATTCCTCCGCTGTCGGACCAGCCAATGGGCTGTAGTCTCCGGGTGCGCATCCGATCCCACTTTGACAACATCCCCGTATCGCTGTATTGCTTGCCCATGAAAACGACCATTGATTTCCCTGATCACATTCTCCATCGGGCGAAGACCGTTGCGGTCCAGCGGAAAATCACCCTCAAAGAGCTGGTCATCCAGGGCTTGGAGCAAGTCATCCGGCAGCCTCCCGCGGATCCGGAAGCCGAGCGCAGGGCACGCGCGGAAAAGCTCCTCGAAGCCATGAGCCGCATTCAAATCCGGGAGCCCATTGGGAAATTCAACCGTGACGAAGCTTACGCCCGGCACGGAAATCCCGAAAGGTGACGCCATGAGCATTTTTTATGACACCAACATCTTCGTTTACACCGTCTCCCATGCTCCCGATGACGCAGCGAAAAGAGCCAAGGCGTCCAGCCTCATCGCTCAAGGGGACTTCGTGCTCTCCATCCAAGTCATCCAGGAGTTCATCAATACCTGCTTGAACAAAACCAGGCTTGGCCAAAACCCGGAAATCATTGCGGCAACCGCACGGTTTCTCTTTGGCTATCCTTGTGCTTTCCCGTCCGAAGATTCCGTCCTCCAGGCGCTTTCCCTCCAACAGCGCTTCCAAATCAAATATTGGGACGCCGCCATCGTCGCCGCAGCCCTCGAACTGGGGTGCCATACGATTTATTCCGAGAATCTCAACGACGGTCAGGACTACACCGGTGTCCGGGTGATCAATCCTTTCTTATGACACCGCGACGGAGCGCGGACTCCAGTCCGCCGGTTTTCCCGAATCGTCACGCTGTCGTGCGGACTGAAGTCCGCGCTCCATATTTCGCTCACATAAAGGATTGCCGGGGCACGGGGATTGCGTGTTATCTGTGTGGCAATGATGGATGCCGCGCCCAGTCCGTTTCACGATCTGCCGTCGGGGCTTTGCGAGGATGGAAGCGGCCGGGCGGCCGCGTTGATCCGGCGCATAGGCCGCGGCGATGGCGCGGCGCTGGTGGAACTGCATGAATTGTGGGCTCCGGTGCTGTTGGGCATCGCCTGCCGCATGCTGGGCGACCGCCGTGCCGCGGACGATCTGCTGCGCAAGATTTTCGCGAAAATCCGCAAGTCCGCCGATTCCTATAATCCCCACCAATCGCCGCCGTTCGTATGGGCCTTCGCGATGCTGCGCGACGCCGCCGCCCGCCAGATCCGCCACTCCAATTCAACGCGCCGCAATCCCCCGCCGCCGGAGCACAACGATGCGCCCGCCGTGCTCGGCGCCGAAGACTGCCGGCGATTGAGAACCGCGCTCGAACGCCTCGATCCCGAAGCGCGCATGTGTCTCGAACAAGCGGTCTTTCTCGACTTCGCGCATTCCGCTTCCGCCCCGCCGGCCGGGCCGCTCAAAACCCGCCTGCGACTGGCACTCGAAACCGTCCGCACGCAACTCTCGTGCCATGAACTCTGACCCCTACGACAGCGCCGCATGGCGCAGCTTCGGCATGCTCGACCACGAGGAAACCGAGCGCTTCGCCGATGCGATGGGCCAGGACCCGGGACTGCGCCGCGCGTGCCAGGAAATGGACCGCCTCGCCGCCGCCATCGCCGCCACTTCCTGCGCGCCGGTCACCCCGCAAGCCGCCGAAATCGAGCACCTGAAACGCAGCGCCGGCCTGCCGCACGCCGGCCGCAAGGCCCCGCTGGGGCTCGCTGTTTGCGGCTGGCTGCTGGCACTGGGACTCGCCGCATGGACGATCCGCGACGCGCTCGTTTCCCCGGCGGAAGCACCGCGCATCGCCGAACCAACTCCCCCACCCGCCCGGCCAGCCGACGAGACCCGCGACAATCCTAACCACTCCGTGGAAACCCGTCGGCTCACGATGGAAATCGCGGAACTGCAAGAAAACCTCGAGGCCTTCCAACAGCGCGAGCGCGAACTCTATCAGATCGTGCCGGGCAGGGCCTTGCAGGTGGTTATGACCATGCTGCCGCCCGGCCAGGCTTCCGCGGAACGGCCGTCGCTGGTCACGCCGGCGATGCTGGGGGACGCACTGGCCGCCATGAACCGCCACGCACCCGCAGTGGCGGAGGAACCCATCGACGATACCCATTTGCAGGAAACCTCAGTCGTCCACGAAGCCCCTCCACTCCCGCCCATGGCCATACCGATTTACGATCCCGTGCGCGACACCGGCACTCTGGTGGTGAGCGACCTTCCGCCCGCCGAAGCCGACCATGCCTATCACCTCTGGGTGACCACCGGTCATTCCGCGCGGCCGGTCTTCATCGGCTCGCTGCCGGAAAGCAGCGCCACGGGCACCGATTCCTTCGATTTCAGCCTCGGCTCCTCGATGATCCTGCCCACCGGCTTTCTGTTGACCTACGGACCCGTCGGAACACCCGCCGCCCCGGCTGCGGAAAACACGGTGCTCGCTGGCCCGCCGCCGGCGAAATGAGCAATTGCACATCACGGATTCGACAAAGCCCGCCCTCCCACCCACGCTGCGCGCGTGATCGACGCGCTCTATCCGCTGGCCCGCAGGTTCCTCTTCCGGTTCGATCCGGAAACCGCCCACCACCTCAGCATGTCCGCTCTGCGGATGGCGGAAACAACCGGCGTCCTCGGCCTGTTGCAATCCGCACCCGCTACGAAGCCGGTGGAAGTGATGGGACTGACATTTCCCAACCGCGTCGGCCTCGCCGCGGGCCTCGACAAGGAGGGCGACACCATCGACGCGCTCGGCCGGCTCGGCTTCGGTCACGTCGAAATCGGCACCATCACGCCGCGCCCGCAGCCGGGAAATCCCAAGCCGCGCCTGTTCCGGCTCATCCCGCAGGAGGCCATCATCAACCGCATGGGCTTCAACAACTCCGGCATCGAATCCGGTGTCGCCAAGGTTCGCAAATCGAAATCCTTCCGCGGCGTGATCGGCTTCAACATCGGCAAAAACAAGGACACGCCGAACGAAAACGCAGCCGACGATTACCTCGCCTGCCTGCGCAAGGCCTATCCGGTGGCCGGCTACATCGCGGTGAACCTGTCCTCGCCCAACACCCCGGGCCTGCGCGAACTGCAAGGCGCGGAAGCCAGCGCGCGCTTGTTGGAAACATTGAAAACCGAGCAGTCGAAACTCGCCGCCGAACACGGCAGGCACGTGCCGCTCGCCTTCAAGGTCGCGCCCGATCTCGACGACGACCACATCCGCGCGCTCGCCAAGGTGTTTCTCGACGGCGGGCTCGACGGACTCATCGCCACCAACACCACACTCGACCGAGAGGCTGTCAGGGAACATCCGCGCGCCAACGAGGCCGGCGGACTCTCCGGAAAACCGCTGCTCGAAAAAAGCAACCGCGTGCTCGGCGAATTCGCCTCACATCTCGGCGGACGTATTCCGATCATCGGCGTCGGCGGGATCTCATCGGTGGAGGACGCCAGGGAAAAACTCCGCCTCGGTGC
>DATISV010000172.1:0-2124 GCA_035468505.1 Luteolibacter sp.
GCGGAGGGCTGCCACGCCCGCGCCGCGGTGGACTTCGCGCGGTCGGTGGCACGCCGGGCGGAACGTGCCATCCTGCGGCTTCATGAGTCCGGCGAGCCGGTGCCGGAAAACGTGCGGCTGTTTTTCAACCGCCTCGCCGACGTGCTGTGGATCCTCGCGCGGGTGGAGCAGGAGTGAAGGGCGATAACGGCCCGGGTAGGGCGCTACCGCCGGCAGCGCCGGAGAATGGGATGGGAATGAGAACGTCCATGGAAATGCGCAGCGCCGTTCGATGGTCGGATCATTCGCGTTCCATTCACGCGGTTCCACCGCCGGGGGAACCCCACCTGATGTGGCACAGGCAGGTGCCGCGCGGTTGACGTGCGGGCCGCCATCCTCTCACATCCGCGCATGTCCGAATCCTCGAAGCAGAAATCCGTTTCCTCGCTGAAGTGGATTCTCGGCTATCTGATGCGGGAAAAAGCGGTTTTCCTGCCCTCCTTGGCGGCCTTGTTTCTCACCGCCATCCTGTCGCTCGGCTTTCCGTATTTCCTCAAGGAGTTGATCGGCAATCCGTCCGACGCGTTGCGGCGCGATGTCGATCCGGCTGTGATACTGGATCGCTCGAACCGCATCGTGCTAATGCTGCTGGGCGTGCTGGCGTTGCAGGCGGTGGTGGGGTTTTTCCGGGTGCAGGGATTCATCCGTTCCGGCGAATCGGCGCTCAACCGGCTGCGACGCGACATATTCGACCATCTCGTGCGGTTGCCGATGTCCTTCTTCCACGAGCAGCGCGCCGGCGCGTTGAGCAACCGCGTGGCCGCCGATCTCGGCGTGGTGCGCGACACCCTGCTTAACACCGTGCCACAGGCGGTGAGGCAAAGCGTGATCCTCGTCGGCGGCCTGGTGTTCATCTTCCTTTCCTCGTGGAAACTCTCGCTCATCATGCTCGGCAGCGTGCCGGTGGTGGTGCTGGCGATCGCCTTCTTCGGCCGCAAGGTCCGCGCGTATTCCAAGGCGGCGCAGGACTCGCTGGCGGAGGCCGGCACCGTGATCGAGGAGACCGTGCAGGGCATCGCCGACGTGAAAGCGTTCACCAACGAGCCGTTCGAGCACTCGCGCTATTCGCGCGCGCTCGACGCCTTTCTAACAGTCACCAAGCGCGGGGCGAAAAACCGCGCTGCGTTCCTCTCGTTCGTCATCCTCGCGCTGTTCGGCACCATCTCGTTCGTCGTCTGGCACGGCGCGCGCATGCTGGCCATGGGCGAGATTACCTGGACCAATTTCGCGGCCTTCATTCTGTTCTCCATATTCGTCGGCGCATCGCTCGGATCGTTTCCGGAAATCGTTTCCCAGCTCCAGCAGACCGCCGGCGCCACCGAGCGGCTGCGCGAGTTGTTCGATGTCGCACCCGAACGCAAAGATGGCGACGCGGATGTGAAACTCGGCGGCGCGCTCGCGTTTGAAAATCTATCATTCCGCTATCCATCCCGGCCGGACGTGCTGGTGCTGGATGATATCGATTTCTCCATCGCTCCCGGCAGCCGCGTGGCGCTCGTCGGTCCGTCCGGTGCGGGGAAATCCACCACGTTTTCGCTGATCCTCGGTTTCAACGATGCCGAAAGCGGGCGCGTGTTGTTCGATGGCCGTCCCGCGTCGTCGCTCGCGTTGCAATGCCTCCGCTCGCAGATTTCCATCGTGCCGCAGGAAGTCCTGCTGTTCGGCGGGTCGATCCGCGAGAACATCGAATACGGAAAACCCGGCGCATCGGCGGAGCAAATCGAACGCGCCGCGCGCGAGGCGAACGCCCACGACTTCATCGCCGCCTTGCCCGAAGGCTACGACACGCTCGTCGGCCCGCGCGGCACCAAACTCTCGGGCGGCCAGCGGCAGCGCATCGCCATCGCCCGCGCCATCCTCGCCGACCCGCGCATTCTATTGTTGGATGAGGCCACCTCCGCACTCGACGCCGAGAGCGAGCGGCTTGTCAACGAGGCGCTCGAACGCCTCATGCACGGCCGCACCTCGCTGGTCATCGCCCACCGCCTCTCCACTGTCCGCCACGCCGACCGCATCCTCGTCTTCAACCACGGCCGGATTGTTGAAAGCGGCACGCATGACGAGCTAATCGCAAAGGGCGGCACC
>DATISV010000173.1:0-3997 GCA_035468505.1 Luteolibacter sp.
CGCCGCCGGCGTCCACACCTTCGAAGTGCGCGAGGTCGATCCCGCCGACAACAACCTGCGCGTCGTCGGCCGCGTCACCCTCGACACCGCCAATCCCGTGGTTCCGGCCGCCCCCGCCGCGCCGTTTCCCGTGCCGCACCCGGTCAAACCCGCCGATTACCATACCGTCAGCCCCAAGGACCACCTCAACGTCCGCCTGCGCTGGGGCATCCCGCCCGCGCTGCGCGCGCAAATGCCTCACACCTTCGGCTTCGACATGTTCCGGGTGAAAAAAACCGTCGCCGAAGCCCTTGGCTGGGATGGCGTCCCGCCGACGCGCGCCAATCTGCTCGCCGCCGTCGATGCCACCAATCCGTCCGACCCCGATCCCGACACCGCCCGCGCCAATACCCTGCCGATCCTCGTCGGCGAGCTGCTCACCCCGGCCGAGGCCTCCGATCCCGGCGATACCGAGCGCATCGATTTCTCCGACGACGGCGTCTGGCACTTCGACGCCAATGGCGAACCGATCCGCCGCCCCTATCAGGACGGCGAGGCGTTCTATTTCTTCGTCGCCGCCCGCAACATCGCCGGCATTCCCGGCGAGGTCTCTCCCGGGGCGCTGGTCGTGATGTGCGACACCCTGCCGCCCAAGCCGCCATCCATCGAGGCGGTCACCAGCCAATTCACCCCGCCGGAAACCGCCGCCGAATGGGAAAACCAGGGCGGCGGCCAACACCTCCAGGTGAAGTTCCGCCAGCTTCCCGAGGAGCCGTCGCATGAGTCGGCCACCGGCTACTACATCTATCGTTGGTCGCGCTCGCAGGAATATCTCGACAACGTCGGCAACCCGCTCATCGGCCGCATCGGCTACGTCGCCCACGAACCCGGCGAGACCTATGCCACCTTCGACGACAACGGCACCGGCGCGCCCACCCTCGCCACCCACGCCGACCGCTCGATCTGGTACACCGTGCGCGCCGCCGGCTCCACCGCCTGCCCGGATGAAATCCTCAGCGGCCACAGCGCGCCGCTGCCGGGATTCCTGCGCGATTTCAAGGCCCCGGACAGCGCCAGCGGCGACTTTATTATCTGTCGCCAGCTTCCGGTCGCCAGCTACGGGGGACGCCAGGGCGGCTCGCAGGCGGACCCAGGGGAAAACGGACTGCCGCCGGATTATGTTGGCGTCACCATCAAGGTGCTGCGGGAGTCACCGGCTATCGTCGCGGCGGACGTCGAGGTGTTCCTCAACAATGGCAACGAGGATCCGATCGTCATCCATTCCAAGCGCCATCTCTATCAGAGCGGCGACACCTTGCTGGTGAACCTCCCTTACCGCGAGCCGGACGATGAATTGAACATCATGGTCATCCGCGTCCGCGGCGTCACCGCCCACGGACAGGTTTCGTTTCCCGCTGTCGCATCGCATGTGAATTCCGACAACGATTCCTATGCCGTTCACCTGTTCCGGCTCGAAGCCCGCGAGGATTGCCGTCCGGTCTCCTCTTCGCCGGATCCGTTTCCGGTTCACGAAGCCTACGACATCACCGGCAACCTCAACCCGATTATCGGCAGCATCACCTTCGACCCGGCCCAGGGCGTGCGCGAGTGGCGCGTCTATCGCCGGGTCGGCACCGACGGCGAACTCAGCCTGATCGCCAAAAACGAAGGCGACTCGCTCACCAGCCCGGCCCCGTGGGAGGACGACGCCCTGCCCGCCGCCAGCGGCAGCCGCGTCTGCTACTATGTCCAAGTGCTCGATCAAAACGCCAACCCGAGCCCGCTGTTTCCCGTCGGCTGCGTCACCCTGCTCAATCCCGACCTGCCCACCCCGATGCTCGCCCCCGCCACCATTACCGGCGACAACGGCGACCGAATGACCGTCGCGCTGGAATGGTTCTGCGACCCCGTCGGCGTGGACCGTTTCGAAATCCTGCTCGCCCGCGCCGGTGGCGGCGTCCCCGATCCCGACGGGATTTCCGCCCTGCTTTCCAACGACGCGCTGGCCTCCGTCTCCCCGGATTTTCCCGATCTGGAATTCTATCGCTTCCAGACCAGCCGGGTAGGCACCACCCTTGGTGGCGGGCCCGGTTTCCTGATGGAAATCGAGCTTCCGGCCGACGCCACCCACTACTTCGCCGTCCGCGCCTGCGGACCGGGCGAACCCGGTGCCCGCTCCAGCGGCTCGGCCAGCAATGTCGTTAGCGCGCGCTGGGTGGTCCCGCCGGAAGCCAACCAGCCGATCATCCCTTGGCCCGCCCGCCCGCTGCCCGGCCGTCACGACCACCGCCTGCCGATCGGGCAATACACCACCGCGGAAGGCCCGCTCTGGCCGCTCGTCCTGCCCACCGACTTCGGCGTGCCCACCACCTTCCTCGTCGGAGTCACGCGCCATGCTTTGGAAGGAAACACCTTGGGAACCGTGGCTTTCCTTCCATCACCCGAGCCGCCGGAAGCATACCTTTTCAAACTCCGAGAGAACCGCGGCAGCGCCACGCCGCTCACCGATTTGATGCCGCTCATGCTGTTCCGCTATCAGCTTTCCTCGGAACGTTTTCCGGATGCCAGGGCCAACATCGTCCAGTGCACCCCCCTGATCGACCGCATGTCGTGGCGGCTCGCGAAAAGCGACATTGGTCCCGACACCTATCAGATCCGCGATCCATGGTTCCGAATCCTCAATAGCCGCTCGCACGACATCCTCATTCCGACAGAGGGCGGCTGGGACGACGAAAACCCGCCGGTTCTGGCGAATCCGGCGAATCTAACGGCACCGCCGCCCTATCTGGAAAACCACAGCGGCCTGATCCTCCTCTGCGACCTGCTGCCCGTCACCAATGGCGCCCGTTACCGCCACCTCATCGCCCAGTTCGATTCGCGCGGCGAAATCAAGCGCGTGATCCCGCTCTAACCGGTCCAACACTGATACCCATTCCGCCGTCATGAAACGTCTCATTTTCCTGATCGCCCCGGCGCTGCTCGCCGCCACCGCGGCGACCGCCCAATCAAGCTCCCGCCTCGCCGCCGAATGGCATGTCTCGTTCCGCGATGTTACCAACTCGTTCGCGCTGGTGGACGCCGCATCCGGCACCGTGCGCCCGGCCACCCTCGATGCCAACGCCGTGGTCACCTGGGGCGCACCCATTCCCACCGGCCTGTCCGACGTCAGCGACGCCAGCGCCGGCCTGCCCGGTGCCAGCGGCGAAATCCTCGCCCTCGCCTCGGTTTCCGCCAACCGCGTCGTGCTGATGGACATCCTGTCCCCCGCGCCATTCCCGCGGGTCATGCCGAACCTAACAGGCGTCGGTCCGTCCGGCGTCGCACCAATCGGTTCCGCGCCGAATCACGAGTTGCTCGTCGCCACCCGCAGCAACGGCGGCACTGCCGGCCGCCTTGAAACCCACCACGATCTTTCCGCCACCGCCGCCACCCTCGCCACCAGTCCGCACGCCACGCCGTTCCGCCGTCTGCAACCGCTCACCTCACCCGGTGGTGGCACCACCGTCGCGCTGGTCACCGGCGACAGCGGTGCCAACACCCGCGTCGAACTCGCCGCCCGCAGCGGCGGATCGCACACGCTGGCATTCAAGGCCACTTTCACCAACACCGTCGAGTTCGCCACCAACATCCGCAGCGATCACAATCCCACGCGCCTCTTCACCATCGGCTACCGCACAGGTTCGAACTTCGCGCAGTTGGTCGAGTTTTCCACCCCGCTGGGCACCGCCAGCACTTATACCAACAACGCAATGTTCCTGCCCTTCGCGGTGACCACGGTCATCCCGGTCACCGGTGGCGTCGGCAACATGAGCGACGGCTTCATTGCCATCGCCGCCGATGGCACACAGGCCGCCCACCTGCGCATCAATGCCGCCGCCAACGGCATCGAGCCACCGGTCCAGACCTTCAATGCCGAACCCGGCAGCTTCCTCAGCGGCCTCATCCCTGTGCCCGGAGCCGGTTTGGGCAAACTCGGCTCCGATTCGCCCGGCGGCCCGACCAACATGTATCATTCCGA
>DATISV010000174.1:0-11821 GCA_035468505.1 Luteolibacter sp.
TGAGCCGCGCATTTCCGGCATTCCGGGATTGCCAAACGCCGCGCACTGACTAGCAATGCGCGCCCCGGCGCGCCGCCGGCACTCCAAACCAGACGCATATCAGGCATGAAGGACCTCACAAAATACCGCAACATCGGCATCTTCGCCCACGTCGATGCCGGTAAAACGACCACCACCGAGCGCATTCTCAAACTCACCGGCAAGATTCACAAAATCGGCGAGGTCCACGACGGCGCGTCCACCATGGACTTCATGGAACAGGAAGCCGAGCGCGGCATCACCATCCAGTCCGCCGCCACCTCCTGCTTCTGGAAAGGCTATCAGTTCAACGTCATCGACACCCCCGGCCACGTGGACTTCACCATCGAGGTCTATCGCTCGCTCAAGGTGCTCGACGGCGGCATCGGCGTCTTCTGCGGTTCCGGCGGCGTCGAGCCACAGTCCGAGACCAACTGGCGCTACGCCAACGACTCGGAAGTCGCCCGCATCATCTATGTCAACAAGCTCGACCGCATCGGCGCCGACTTCTACCGCGTCGTCGAGCAGGTCAAAACCATCCTCGGCGCCAAGCCGCTCGTCATGGTGCTGCCCATCGGCACCGAGAGCGCCTTCACCGGCGTGGTCGATCTGCTCACCCGCAAGGCATGGGTCTGGGACGATTCCGGCCAGCCGGAAAACTACAAGATCGAGGACGTCCCCGCCGACATGGCGGAGCAGGTGGAGAAATACCGCTCCGAACTCATCGAGACCGCCGTCGAGCAGGACGACGAGATGATGGAAAAATACCTCGAAGGCGAGGAACCCAGCGTGGACCAGATCAAGTCATGCATCCGCAAGGGCACCATCAAACTGGATTTCTTCCCCACCTACTGCGGCTCGTCGTTCAAGAACAAGGGCATGCAGCTCATCCTCGACGCGGTGGTCGATTACCTCCCCTGCCCCACCGACGTGAAGCCGCAGCCGGAAGTCGATGCCGAGGGCAACGAGACCGGCGAGTTCGCCATCGTCGATCCCGCCAAGCCGCTGCGCGCGCTTGCCTTCAAGATCATGGACGACCGCTTCGGCGCGCTCACCTTCACCCGCATCTACTCCGGCGTCATCAAAAAGGGCGACACCGTGCTCAACACCTTCACCGGCAAGACCGAGCGCATCGGGCGCATGGTGGAAATGCACGCCGACGACCGCAACGAGATCGATACCGCCCAAGCCGGCGACATCGTCGCCATCGTCGGCCTCAAGAACGTCCAGACCGGCCACACACTTTGCGACGAAAAGCACCCGGCCACACTCGAGCCGATGGTGTTCCCCGATCCCGTCATTTCGCTCGCCGTCGCCGCCAAGGACAAGGCCAACGCCGAAAAACTCTCCGTCGCCATCGGCAAGATGGTCGCCGAGGACCCGTCCTTCCGCGTCGAGACCGACGAGGAAACCGGCGAAACCATCCTCAAGGGCATGGGCGAGCTTCACCTCGACATCAAGGTGGACATCCTCAAACGCACCCACAAGGTCGAGGTCGAAGTCGGCGCGCCGCAGGTCGCCTACCGCGAAACCATCACCAAGCCCGTCGCTGACAGCTACACCCACAAGAAGCAGTCCGGCGGCTCAGGCCAGTTCGCCAAGATCGACTACAGCATCGAGCCGCTCGAACCCGGCTCCGGTTTCGTTTTCGAATCCTCCGTGGTCGGCGGCAACGTGCCCAAGGAATACATCCCCGCCGTCGAGAAAGGCTTCAAGAACTCGATCAATAAAGGTCCGCTCGCCGGCTATCCCTGCCTCGATTTCAAGGTGACTCTCAAGGACGGCGGTTTCCACGCCGTGGACTCCTCGGCCATCGCCTTCGAAATCGCCGCCAAGGCCGCCTACCGCCAATCGATGCCCAAGGCCGGCCCGCAGATCCTCGAGCCGATCATGAAGGTGGACGTCTTCGTTCCCGAAGTGAACGTCGGCGACGTCATCGGCGACCTCAACCGCCGCCGCGGCATGATTAAGGACCAGATGAGCACCCCCACCGGCGTGCGCGTCAAGGCGGACGCCCCGCTGGCCGAAATGTTCGGCTACATCGGCGACCTCCGCACCATGACCTCCGGCCGCGGACAGTTCTCGATGGAGTTCAGCCACTATTACGCCGCCCCGCGCAACGTGGCCGACGACGTCATCGCCAAGGCCAAGGCCCGCGAGGAAGCGCTCCGCAAGTAAGGGGAGCGCGGGGGCCGGGCGATCGATGACACGGGTTTTCACCGTGACTGAAAGACCCTCAGGCCAAAGAGGACTCTGTGCGATCGGATCGATGGAGCCGGTCGGCTGCGGGTTTCTCGGGGCGAATCCGCAAGTTCGGGTGGCGCTCACTCACGGCGCGGGTTCCTCGGCGAGACGATAGAACCGGCGGGGAGCGAGCGAGGGATGGAGTCCGGTGTTCAAGCCGTCGTCCACCACCTCGATGCTGCGCGGGAAATCGCCGGCCGGGATCGCGGCGGGCCATGGCTGCCAGGCCTGCATGTCGGGGCTGAACTCGAGGCGGTAATCCAGGTCGGCGGCGAGGTTGAGCCGCAGCGTCATTTCCCCGCCGGCACCGGGAACGATGCCGCTGATTCCCACATCCCCCGTGAAGCCGGGCGTGGTGAGACTGATGCGGATCGTCGGGCGGATGGAGATCGGATCGACCGAGACAAACCGGTATGTGAGATGAACCACGGCGGAGCCTCCGGGAGGGATGACCCGATCGTATTTCACATCGTATTCGGAGTTGGATTGCTGGAGTATGGAGACGCCCGATGAGGACCTGACATCGTCCGCAAAGTTGTCGGGAGTTCCATTTTCATCGATGCTGTATGAGGCGGACGGCAGGGTGACGCCATTCACGGTTTGGCCGAGTTGGGAAACATGCACGACAAAGGCGCTCACCGGGAGGGAGCCCGGATTGATCACACGGAATGACTGGCGGTAATCGCGCTGGAAGCCGATTTGCGTGCCGCTGATGAAAGTGGCGGCGGGCGGGCGGGTTTCACCCTCGGTAAGCAGGATCACAGGCGGACCTTCGACGGTAACGCGGAAAGTCGTCTCGACGAAAAGCAGGCCGCGGTCGGTGCCGCGCACGGTGATGTCGGACACGCCGGCCTGATCGGCGGCGTAGTCGATGACGAGCAGGCGGGCACCGGCATCTACCGTGACGCTGTCGAACAGGGTCGGGTCGGTGTTGCCGGTGACGGTCCAGGTCAACTGGCCGCCGGGCACGTCGTCGTCCACATCGGCGAAGTGGAACGGCAGGTAGATCCCCTTGGCGAACGCGTTCACCTGCACGGTTTGGTCGGGAATCGGCGTGCTGATGACCGGCGCGTCGTTGACCGGCGTCACGGTGACGGTCGTCGCGTGGGTGACCGGAGCAGGAACATATCCGTCATCGATGCTAAGATTGAAAACGACATCCGCCTGACCGGGATCGATGTAGTCGATGAGGTTTTCGAATGGCGTGAAGACAATGCCTCGCAGCGAGCTGGTGACCTGTGCCGGAGTGCCGCTGCGGCGGTAGACACCGGCTGAGATGCGGATCATGCCGGGCGCGACTATGGTTCCGTATGCGGCGTCGAAGCTGACAGTCACCGTTTGCAGTTGGTTGCCGGCTTCATCGAGGTCGGTGATGGAGGCGTTGACGAACGGTTGGATCGTCTGCTTGTCGGTGATCGCGCCATCGGCGGTTCCGGCGAGCACCGGCACGTCGTTGATGCCGGTGATTTCCACACGGAGCACGGCGTCATCGCGGTCGGCGCTGGCGGCGACCACCATGACGGTGACCGTTTCATCGAGTGTGCCGCCGGTTTGATCGGTCACAGTGTAACTGAACGAATCCTCGCCCGCGAATCCGGCGGGCGGGGTGTAGAGCACCGTGTTGGCAGGTCCGGCGCCGTCGATGGCGACGCTGCCGCCCTGGGCGGAAAGCGCGGTGACGGCGGAGATGGTGTAATCCGCGGCGTAGGTATCCAGCAGGTCGTCGTTGGCGAGCACGGGCATGGAGACAGCCGGGCTGTCCTGAAGCACCGCGAAGTGGTCCGGCGCGGTGGTCATTTCACCGACCCGCACGCTCACGGTGCCTGTGGCGGTGTCGCCAAAACGGTCGCGGACGGCATAGGTGAAGGTCTCGATGCCGAAGAAACCCGGAGCGGGAGTGTAACTGAGCGACGCTCCTGCACCGGTGATGGAGAGTGTGCCGCCCTGGCCCGGATCGCTCTTCGCGAAGATCTCCCACTGCCAGCCGGCGTCGGGATACGGGATGTCGTTGTGGAGCACGTCGAGCGTGTGGGGACCGGAGTTTTTCGCGACATGGAAGAAATCGTCGTTGGTTTCCGGCTGGGTGGCGAAGCCGTCGATGACGGTCACGGTAATGACGGCCTCGCGGCGGGCGAGAGTGCCGATGCCGATCTCGTAGGTGAAGGTCTCGGTGGTGGCTCCGGCGGGCGGCGTGTAGGCGATGCGGTTGCCGTTGGAGATCGCGACACGGCCGACATCGGGCGGCGCGTCGGTGTCCAGGCCGATGTTTGCGATGCTCAGCGTGGCAGTGGGATTCTGGACGGTGCCGTCATTGAGCAGGACCGGGAGCAGCACCGGATCCGCACCAGCCGCGACGATGTAGTGATCGTTCGAGGCGAAGAAATCCGTGGCGTCCGGCACCACGCGGACGCGCACGGTGCGGGTGACGGTGGCACCGCTGGCATCGCGTGCGGTGTAGGTGAAGGCATCGGTGAGGATGGCGTTCGGCGGCGTGTAACTCACCCGGTTTCCGGAAATGCCGGCGCTGCCGCCTGAACCGGTGGCTCCGCCCGTGGCGCTGCCATTGACGGCGACCAGCGAAGAGCCGACCGGGTAATCCGGCAGCGCGGGATCGTTGGCCAGCACATCGAGCAAATTGTCGCTGCTGCCGATCACGACGAAGAAGGAATCGTCATTGCCATCCAGCCTGCCGCTGCGGTCCACCACCTCGAAGGTGACGGTGGCGCTGGCACTGGCGGGGCCGCCGCCGGTGACGGTGTAGCTGAACGATTCGGTGCCGGTGAACAACGGATCGGCGGGCGTGTAGGCGAGCGCCTTGCCGGCCTCGACGATCTCGAGCGTGCCGGTCGCGCCGCCGAGCGGGGCGATGTCGGTGATGGTGAACGCAGCGCCCGCGGCGGGAAGGATGCCGTCGTTTTCCAGCACATCCACGGTCACCGCGGCTTCACCCATGCCGATGCGGAACGAGTCGTCGCTGGCGCTCAGGAAACCGTTGGAACCGGGCAGGATCACCTCGATGGCGACCTCGGCCACGTCCTGGCCGCCCACGCCGTCACCGATGGCATAACTGAATGTTTCAGTGCCATAAAACCCGGGCACCGGAGTGTAAGTGATGTCCTGGCCATCCGGGGAGGCCAACTGGCCGCCGTTGTCGCCGGAGCCGATGGCGGTGATGGCGAACCAGGGCACCCACGTGCCGAACGTGCCGGAAGCGTCATCGACGAAGGGGACCTCGATGGAGAAATGGTCGCGGTCGATGGACGTGACAGGATACACTCCATTGTATCCGCCATCGCCCTGATAGCCCTCGATGCGGACCAGCAGTCCGTCGCGCAGCGAATGATCGGGGCTTTCGATCACGACACTGCCCGGATCGCCATCCGCGGCCGAGTAGCCCGCGATGGCAACGGGCGGAGCGCCTGCCACCACATCGTTGAGCAGGACGGGCAGCACGATGTCCGCGCTGTTCGCGAAAACCTTGAAGGCATCGTCGGATGCGGTGGTGCGGCTGTTGTCGATGACGGTGTATGGGAAGGTTTCCACCGCCAGTTCGCCTTCCTTGAGGCTGTCGATGGCGGGGGAATTGGCGTCATAGGCATAACTCCCGTCCGGATTGATATCCAGGGCCGCACCCAGTGGTGTGGTCACGCCGCGCTGCGGGATCACCCACGGATCGTCATCGGGCGGCGTGCCGTTGATATCGACGTCCACGTCATTGGCGAGCAGTCCGCCGGCGGCGTTCACCATTGTGGTGTTGTTTTCAAGAATCTCCAACAGATCGTTCGCGGCCACCGGCGCATCGTTGCGGCCCTCGACGATGACGCTGACGGTGGCGGTGCTGGTGCCGCCTTGCGAATCGGTGGCGGTGTAGGTGAAGGTGTCGGTGATGAATTCATTGCGAGCCAGCGAATCGAAGACCTCGATCCCACTGGGATCGTAGGTGACGGTGGTGCCGTCGAAAGAAAGCGTGGCGCCCAGGGCGGTGGTGGTGGCGAACGGCGTGGCAATGGTGAGCACATCGTCGGGACCGTTCTCGTCCTGGTCCGGGTCGGTGTCGTTTGCCAGCAATCCGCTGCCCGGGATGCCGAGCGAGCCGTCTTCAAAGACCATGAATCCGCCGTCATCCGTCGCCATCGGCACGTCGTTCACGCCGGTGACGGTGATGGTGACCCTGGCGATGCCGCGCGCGCCATGGCGGTCGAAAACAGAGTAATGGAAGCTGTCCTCGATCGTCTCGCCATCGCTGAGCGCAGTGAGAATGGCGGAGGAGCGCGGATCGTAAACGATGCTCGTTTCGCGGCGCTCGGCGCGGATGTCGAGTTTCACGGTCGCGCCAAGCTCGCTGGTGGTGACCAGCAGGTCGGCGGGAACTTCAGTGGTGTGCACCGCACCTAACAGAAGCGTGGTGTTGTCGTCGTCGCTGTCCACGTCGTCGTCATTGGCGAGCAGGGCGAGCGTCGGCGCGGCGGGTTTGAGGGTGACCGGATTGCCGGAGGCGTCGAAGTCCTGGAAATCGGCATCGAGGTCGCCGAAGTTGAAGGCGGCCGGCGCGAGCAGATCGGAGTCGGCTAGGAAACGGACGGCCTGGTTTTCCGCGGTGGCGGCGATGTCATCGGCGGGCTCGGGCGCCTCGTTGACGCCGGTGACGGTGACGGCGAACCAGGTGGTGGCCCTGGCGATGTTTTCAGCCTGCCGGGTGGCATCGGAGCCGCGCGATTGCGGAGCATCCGACTCGTCGAAATCACGGATCGTGTAGGACCAGATGTCATTGAGGGTTTCGCCCTGGGCGAGGCCGATCATGACGGGTGACGCAGTGGGATCGTAAACCAGGCCGAAGTCATCGGGGCCAATGGTGACCGTGGCACCCTGCGGGCTGACGGTGCTGTCGAGACCGGCAGGCAGGTCGATGAGATCGATGGTGCCGGTCGAGTCGATGGCGAACAGCTCGGAGTTGAGCACGGCACCGGCGGCGAGCGGCATCACCTCGGTGATCTTGAGCGTGTCGGCGCGGTCGAATTCGATGTCGTTGGCCAGCACGTCCGGCGCGAGGGTCTGGTCGGCGAAGACGGCATAGAATGGCGGCTCGTCCGGATCGGCCACGGCGATGGGCGGGACATTGCCGCCGCCGAGTTCGGAGCCGTCCACGTCATCGCCGGGCGAGGTGAGCGCGCCGCCGGGGATGCCGGTGATATTGGTGACCACGCGCTGGTGCGGCAGGAATCCGCCCTCGTAGCGCGGGTAGCGATTGATCGATTGCCCGGTGGTGGCGAGTTCCACGCCTTCTTCGGCGAAGGAGGCGGCGTAATCGACCAGCACGATGCGTTGGCCGGCGGGATTGCGCAGTTCAATGCGGCCTTTTTCCGCGTCGAGATCGACGGTCGAGAACCAGACGGTGCCGGCACCCGGAGTGAGCGTCTCGCTGGCAAAGGTGTGGACCGCGGTGTCATCGATCCACAGGACGACGCCATCCATGTCGAGAGGTTCGGAATCGCGCGGATTGTAAAACTCGATGAAATCCGTGCCGATGCCGCCGCGAACGTGGATTTCATTGATGTTCACCCGCTTGAACATGCCAACTTCATGCGCGCCGATGTCGCGCGGGGAGGTGCCGCGCCAGTAGCCGCGCTGGTCGGTTCCGACGGCGTCGGCGACGGGTGAAACGGCGACCGCGGCATCGATGGCCGGGCTGCCGCTGGCGGGAGCGCAGGTGCGGGTGGCGCCACCGTTGTCGGCGAGTGCTTCGAGCAAGGGATTGGTGGAGCGCTTGTCCGATGTCTGGTCGAGCAATGTGATATTCTGCGAACCGACGGTGTAGGTGGTGACGGTGGCGTCGGTGGCGATGTTGCCGCCGAGCGAGTCGATGCCGCCGCCGCCGATGATATCGATGACCTGTCCCTGTTGGTCGGCGAAGATGTTGTTCCGGAGGCGGGCCACCATGCCGGCGCTGGCGGAGAGCAAGGCGCTGCCTTTGACCTTGGCATCGGTGTTGTCGAGGAAGGTGCAGTGCTCGACCTGGAGATGGAAGAATCCGGCGAGGTCTGAATTTTCCGCATAGACCGCGCCACCGCCTTCACCGCCGGGATTGTCCTGGCGGTTTTCGACAAAGGTGGTGTTGGCGATCGAGGACGGGATGGAGCTGTAGATGGAAACCGCGCCGCCGGCCTTGGCGATGGAGCCGGCGACGAAGTTCTGGAGGAACAGGCAGTTTCCGATGACGAGTTCGCCCTCGAAGACATCGATGGCTCCGCCGTATTGGCCGGCGCTGTTGTTGGAGAATTCGCAATAGCGGGCGGTGAGTGCGGAGCCGGCATCCACCGAGACCGCGCCGCCGTAGGATGCGGCGGCACCGTCCTTGAGCGTCAGTTGTTCGAGTGTCAGTCGGGCGCTTTCGTTGACCACGAAGATACCGGTGCTTCCCTGGCCCGAGATGGCGAGCTGATCGGTGCCTGAACCCACGATGTGGAGGTTTTTCGAAACCGTGATCGTGTCATCGAGGGCGATGGTGACGGGGAAATCGTCGGTCGGATAATCGAAGACGATCGTGTCGCCATTGCCGGCCAGCCCGACGGCTTCGCGCAGCGAGCCGGGACCGCTGTCCGCGGTGCTGGTGACGATGTGGGCGACGTTGCGGTTGCGGATGAAGATGGTGAACACCCTGGTGCTGGTGTTGATCGAGTCCCCGGCGGCGAGGGTAAAGGTGGTGAGACCGGGCTGGTCAGGCGGGAAGGCGTAGCCGGGATCGATGGTGTAAACGAGAGCCTTGAGCGCGGCGGTAACCTCCGATGGGGTGCCGGTCATGTCATAAACCCCGGCAGTCGTTTCGGCGAAGTCCGTGGTGTCGAGCGTGCCTTTGGCCGCGTCGTCGAGCGTGATGGTGAATGTGATATCTTCCTCGTCGGTCACGGCGAGCGCGGCGAAGGGCATGGTCATGTCGTTGCCGGAGCCCGGGACGGGAAACGGCTGCTGGCTGAGCGGAGGGACACCGGTGATCTGTGGCGCGCCGTTGACGGAGGTGACGATGACGGTGGTGTTCTGGTTTTGCGCGCTGCCGCCCTTGTTGTCGTTCGCGACGATGGTGAAGCGGATCGTTTCACGCTGGCCGACGGCATTGCGGTCCGGCGTGGGGGTGAAGACCAGTTCCTGGAGGAAGGCCGTCACATCCGCCGGGCTGCCAACGATGCTGTAGGTGATATTCGGCGCGGTGCCGGTGCTGGTGAATGTGACGCCGGAAATCGCGGGAGCCGCGGGATCGGGCGCGAGCGTGCCGCCGCCGGCGCGCGGCGTGTTGGTGTCGGGATCCTCGCCGATGAGCGTGACGCTGACGGTGAGCTGTTGCGCGCCGCCCTCGTCCGGATCGGCCACGTTGATGGTGGCGAAGGGCGTCGCGGTCTCGTCATCGTCGATGCGGATCTCGGGATTGCTGCCGAGGATGGTCGGGGCGTCGTTGAAGGGAGTGACGGTGAGGGTGAGCGAGATGCCATCTTTCAACACATCGCCCGAGACGGCGTCCTTGATGACGATGTTGAAGGTGACCGTTTCACTGGCTCCGATGATGCGGTTGGGCGCGGGTCGGAAGCGAAGGCTCCGCAGGGCATCGGTGGCGGAAACCGAGTTGCCGGTGATGCTGTAGGTGTAGGGAGCCGGAGCGGCGGATTTGGTGAAGCCCGCGAGAATGTCGAACTCCCCCTTGGCGTCCGAATCGAGGGTGATCTCGATGACGCGGTCCACGCCGCCGAAGTTGTTGAAGGCGGCGGAGGCGAAGGGGAAGATCACCGAGTTGTCGGCGAGCTGCTGGCCGGCGACGAGGCCCGACATTCCGGGCTCGGTGGCCTCCACCGTGACGGAGGCGGTGACGGTGTTGGAGGTGTCGTTCGCCTTGCCGCTGGAGTCGGTGACGGTGAGATCGATCTCAAAGGTTCCGTTGGAGGAAGGAGCGAGGAAACTGGCGGCCCGGATGGCATTTTCCACCTGACCGCGGTTGCCGGTGTAGGTGTAGGTGAAATCGTTGCCGTCCGTGGTAAAACCGGCGGAGACGATCTCACCGTAGGGGGCTGGCGAGAGCACGATGGTGGCGGTGAACAGATCGCCTGGCGGCTGGGTGATGTTGTCGGGCGGCGTCTGGTCGTCGAAGTCCGGATCCGTCAGCGTGACACTGGCAAACGGAATGATTGTATTGCCCGAAGCCGCCTCAAAAGGCCCCACGTTGGCGGGGGAGAGCGCCGGCGCGTCATTCACTGAGAGCACTGCCACGCCGAGGTTGGCATCGTCATTCAGATCGCCGTCGTCGATATCGATATTGAACGAAAGGTTGTCGATGTCGTCCACCGGCACCTGGTTTGCCACAGGAGTGAAAACCAGTGCGCGAAGCGCGGATTGGGCATTGGCGACGCTCTGGCCGGAGGTGAGCGTGAGCACGCGGCTGGCGCCGGAACCGCTCAACGTGAAACCGGTGCCGGAAAACGAACCTTTGTTTTGATCGAAAGTGACTGAAACGGTGACCTGCTCGTTGAGGTCCGGATCGGCGAGCGTGACGTTGGAGAAAATGGTCAGGGTTCCATTGTCGTTCATGTTGCGGCCGGCACCGGGAGTGACGACGGGCGCATCGTTGATGGAGAGAATGCGGACCGTGCGCGAGGCATCGACCGGCTTGACATCGCCGTCATCCACAGTGACGGTGAGTGTGGTGTCGGCGCTGGTGCCGGGCGCGCTTTGATTTTCGGCCGGCACGAAATTGAGTGCGGCGACGCGGGTGGTGGCCAAGGCCGCGGTGCCGGTGAAGGTGTAATTTCCCGAACCGTCGTTGGTAAAACCGGTGGCATTGGAAAACGATCCGCTGGCGGCAGGGCTGATGCTGACCGTGACGGTGAGCGTTTCGCCGTCATCGGGATCGTCGATGACCACGCCGGTGAAGGGCGTGTTGGTGGCGTCCTTGTCGTTGGTGTCCAGTCTGGCACCCGGCATGCCGGCGATGGTGGGGGCGTCGTTCACGCCATTCACGCGCACCGTGACGGTGGCGGTGGCGTCGGGACCGTCGGTGCCTTGAAGCACATAGGTGAAGGTGTCGTCGGCGGAATCGCCCGAATCGAGCGCGATCAGGTCCGGCTCGCTTGTCGGGTCGTAAGTGACGGTGTTTGCAGGATTGCTCCATGTGACATCCGCGCCGAGGGTGCTGGCGGAGCTGGCGCTTCTGATGTTGATGCCATCGCCCGCGTCGTTGGCGATGAGGTCGGCTTCATCGATGACGAGTGTGTCGTTCTGGTTGACGGGGGTGCCGGTTAGGTCGTCGTCCACGGCATCGGGGGCCACCGCGTGGAGCATGGAGGATGCGGCGAGCGAAAAGCCGGCAATGAGTCCGCAGCGGAAGAGCATGGTGAAGGGCTGGAGGATGGTCATGTTGGTTGGCGGAAAGGGAAATCGGGAGTCAGGGCTTGTCGGGAATGGTTTGTGAATCACGGGAGGAATCGGCGGGTTCCTGGAATTTCAGCTTGGCCAGCACCTCGTCGTGGGTGGTGACGGGGTGGGCGTTTTCCCACTGCTGTTTGAGGCCGGCCTCAAGGGT
>DATISV010000175.1:0-2519 GCA_035468505.1 Luteolibacter sp.
CGAGTCAGACTGGTCCGACATGTCAGACCACAATTTCTAATAACAACATGAGCTTCACAGACTACAAAGTAAGAGACATCGTCCTCGCCGATTTTGGCCGCAAGGAAATCGAGATTGCCGAGCACGAGATGCCGGGCCTGATCGCCACCCGCGAGAAATACGGCAAGGAAAAGCCGCTCCAGGGCGTGCGGGTCATGGGCTCGCTGCACATGACGATCCAGACCGCGGTGCTCATCGAGACGCTCAAGGAGCTCGGTGCCGACGTGCGCTGGGTTTCCTGCAACATCTTCTCGACCCAGGACCATGCCGCCGCGGCCATCGCCGCGGCCGGGATTCCGGTGTTCGCCTGGAAGGGCGAGACGCTGGAGGAATACTGGTGGTGCACCTGGCAGGCGCTGCAATTTCCCGTCGGACTCGGACCGCAGCTCATCGTCGATGACGGTGGCGACGCCACGCTGCTGATCCACAAGGGCTACGAGATGGAGAACGGTTCGGATTGGATCAACACCCCTTCCGGCAGCCTGGAGGAGCAGGTCATCAAGAACCTGCTCAAGGACATCAAGGAAAAGCAGCCGGGTGTCTTCCACGAGATCGTCAAGGAGTGGAAGGGCGTTTCCGAGGAAACCACCACCGGCGTGCACCGTCTCTATCAGATGGCGAAGGCCGGCACCCTGCTGGTTCCCGCGATCAATGTGAACGACTCGGTCACCAAGTCGAAATTCGACAACCTCTACGGCTGCCGCGAGTCACTCGTGGACGGCATCAAGCGCGCCACCGACGTGATGATTTCCGGCAAGGTGGCCGTGATCTGCGGCTATGGTGACGTCGGCAAGGGCTGCGCCCAGGCGATGCGCGGACAAGGCGCGCAGGTGGTCGTCACCGAGGTCGATCCGATCTGCGCGCTGCAGGCCGCGATGGAGGGTTTCCGCGTGCTCACCATCGAGGACACCCTCGGCTGGGGCGACATTTATGTCACCACCACCGGCAACTTCGACATCATCCGCCTCGAACACATGGAGAAGATGAAGGACCAGGCCATCGTCTGCAACATCGGCCACTTCGACAACGAGATCCAGATCGACAAGCTCAACAACGCGCCCGGCGTGGTGAGAACCAACATCAAGGCGCAGGTGGACAAGTACACGTTCCCCGCCGGCAACAGCCTCTACATGCTGGCTGAAGGCCGCTTGGTGAACCTCGGCTGCGCCACCGGCCACCCGAGCTTCGTGATGTCCAACAGCTTCACCAACCAGACGCTCGCCCAGATCGACCTCTGGGCGAACAAGGACAGCTACAAGCCCGGCGAAGTGAAAGTGCTGCCGAAGCACCTCGACGAGGAGGTCGCCCGCCTCCACCTCGCCAAGATCGGCGCCAAGCTCACCAAGCTCACCAAGGATCAAGCCGACTACATCAGCGTCCCGGTCGAAGGCCCCTACAAGCCCGAGCACTACCGCTATTGATCCGTGGCGATCCGTGGCGGCGGATTGCATCCGCCATGCCGTTTCAAAAAAGAGCTCCCGGGCCGCAAGCCGGGGGCTCTTTTCATTTCATTCACTCCGGCGGATAAGAATGAGCCGTCGCACGTCGGCGACTGTGTTTCCCGGAACCGTCTCCGCAGCGAGAACCAGCGAACCTTTTCCGGCGGCGAGATCAATGGTGCCAAGCGAGAGCGGTCTGAATTCCTTGGCATAAGATTCGCTGCGCGGGCTGCGGTCCTGTTCCTCTCCAAGCAGCGGCGGATCATGGGCTTCCAGGATCGTTGCGGCAGTGGAGCGCTCACCGAATGAAAGCCGCACCCGGGAACCTTCATCTCCAGACGGACATGTGTAGTGGAGTATCGCTTCGTAGGTTCCCGCGGTTGCCACCTCGATGTCCCAAGCGATGCGCTGCTTCTTGCCTGTCCAGTTCGTGAAGAACGAGCTGTTGGGATGAACGGAACTCCGTTGCACCCCGCCCTCGCAGCGGCCGTCGCGGGCGGGCAGGTGGGTGACCGCTTCGACGCCGACGGACAGCGGACGCGGATCGGGCAAGGAGATCGTCGGTTCCACGTCCCGCAGAAACGCCTCGCCGGCGGTTTTCATGAGCGCGACTTGTTCCAGATGGGACGCCGACAGGTCCGTCCTTTGTCCGGGGTCGTTCGTGATGTCGTGCAGCTCGCCATCGTGATAGTAGCGGAACGGTCCTTGGCGCACACCCCATTTCGCGCGCCGGCCGTTGCCGTGCAGGGTGAAAAGCATCCGCTCGTCCCAATCGACCTCGCCACCGAGCAGCAGCGGCGACAGATCGCGGCCGTCGAGCGGCTTGGCGGTTTGGCATGGCACTCCGGCGAGGCTTGTTAGAGTGGGCAGCAGGTCGATCGCCGCGGCGTTCCGGGTCACCCGGCTGCCGGGCTTGATTTTCGCCGGCCAGCGGATGAGCAGCGGCGAGCGCGTGCCGCCGTCGTACACGCTGCCCTTGATCCCGCGCATGCCGCCGTTCCAGCGGCTGCCGTTCGGGCCGTTGTCGGAGAAACAAACGAC
>DATISV010000176.1:0-5268 GCA_035468505.1 Luteolibacter sp.
GGCGGTTATGCCACCGCGGTGGCCTGTGCCCTCGGGTACCGTGCGGCGGATGACAAATACGCGGCGATGCCCAAGGCTCGATTCCCGCGCGAGCGTGTCATCCGTCACATCGGATGATCCGAGCTCCGCTCAGTCCACCAGGTTGTCCACGCGCTGGGCGAGCTCGATGTCGAGATCGGTCACACCGCCCGCGTCGTGGGTGGTGAGCTTGAGCGTCACCTTGGTGTGGCGGATGGTGATGACGGGATGATGCTGCGCTTCCTCCGCAATCTCGGCCAGGTCGTTGACGAAATCGATCGCGTCGTTGAATTCCTCGAACTCGATGGTCCGCGTGATGGCGTTTTTTTCATACTCCCATTCGGGGCATTTTTTCAGGGCGCTTTTGAGTTCGTCGGCTTCGAGAAGATCGGACATGGAGTGTGGAAGGGGGTGTGTGCGGCGAGATTGCGGCGCGGGATTTGCGCTTGGCAAGCCCGTTTCACGCGATTTCTCCGAACTTTTTCATGCGGCTTGCACTGCGCGCGATCGGGGATATTTTTCCACCATGAAAAAGCTGCTCCCCGCGGCCTTGCTCGGCATGTTGCTCGCCGCCTGCGCGCCTTCCACACCACAGGCCCGCATCGAGCGCGAGCCGCGGAAATATGAGTCGCTCTCCGCCAAGCATCAGGAGCTGGTGCAACAAGGGCGCATCGAACGCGGCATGCCGCCGGACGCCGTCTATCTCGCATGGGGCGCGCCATCGCGCACCTTCCAGGGATCGAAAAACGGCAGGATGACCGAGCGCTGGGACTACGCGGGCAGCCGGCCGGTTTACTACAACTCGTTCTACGGTTCCTATGGCCGCTACTACGGTCCCTACCGCCGCCATGGCTACTACGGCATGGGATGGGGGCCGGAAGTCGCCTACATTCCCTACCGGATCGGATCGGTGTGGTTCATCGACAACCGGGTCGATGCCTGGGAGCGCGCGCGCTGACATGCGAGGACCCGGGCTTGCATTCCGCCGGATCGCTGCGAATCTCATCGCATCCCACGCAGCAACATGAATTCGAAAATCCTTCCCTACATCGTGGCTGCCGCGGCATCCGCGGCCCTGTTCACCTCCTGTTCCACCACTCCGGGCTCCAATGCCAGCCTGGCCGCCTATCACGCCTACGACCGCCCGGCGAAACTGCCTGCGAACCCCAACAACGTGCGGGTGAAAGTTTCGCTCAGCAAGCAGCGCACCTACGTGACGGAGGGCAATGAGGTGCTGTTGGTCATGCCGGTATCCGTCGGTGCTTCCGGCTCGCCCACGCCCAGCGGGAACTTCCGCATTTTCAACAAGGAGGCGAAACGCCGCGCGAACACCCATGGCTTCGCCTACAACGGCAGCCAGGTGAAACGCTCGATGCTCAGCTCGCGTCCGGTCGGCTGGTCGTTCAAGGGCACGCCGATGCCTTACTGGTGCGAGTTCAAGCCCGCCTACGGTTTCCACACCGGCTGGGTGAAACACCAGCCCACCACCCACGGCTGCATCCGCATGCATGAAAATCTCGCACCCAAGTTCTTCCGCCTCGTCAAGGTGGGGACGCCGGTGAACATCGCCTACTCGCAGCCCGAGGATGCGGCCCACGGCAACATCCCGTTGCCGCCGGATGCCGGGCCGCTGCCGGATTACGATGCCTCGATGTATCTGGGCGACGGATATTTCCGCCAGCACAAGACTCCCTCTTTCCACTGAGTCAGCGTACCCGGGTGTAACGCGAATGGCAGGGCGCTACCGCCGGGAGCGCCGGGCGCATGGGCCGCGAATGGAACGCGCTGTGTCATTCAGCGTTCCGCCCTCGCGGTGCGCGATTCCTCCAGCAGACGCCTGACCTCGTCGTCGCCGGTCTGTCCGAAGTCCCGATACCAGCGGCCCACCGCGCCGAGGTTGCCGGGTTCCAGCAGCGTGACGACCTCATCCGCCTCGCCGCGCAGACGCTCCGCGCTGTCGTCCGCCGCCACCGGCACGGCCACCACGATCCGGCCGGCATTTTGTTTGCGCAGCAACGCCACCGCTGCGGACATCGTCGAGCCGGTGGCGATGCCGTCGTCCACTACGATCACCGTACGTCCCGCGACCTGTGGAAATGCAAGCCCGCCGCGGAAGTTCCGCTCGCGCCTTTCCAGCTCGCGTTCCTCACGGGCGACCACCCGTTCCAGCGCATCCAGGCTCACACCCAGCCGCGCCACCACCTCGTGGTCCAGCATCATCACGCCGCCGCCTGCGATGGCACCCATCGCGTATTCCTCGTGACCCGGCACACCGAGTTTTCTCACCACCAGCACATCGAACGGCAGGCCGAGTGCGGCCGCCACCTTGGCGGCCACCGGCACGCCGCCCCGCGGCAGCGCCAGCAGCAGGGGAGGCGAGGTGGTGGGAAATCCCCTCAACTTCGCCGCCAGACGCCTGCCGGCATCCGCACGGTCGAGAAACATGTCGAATCCCGGAGTCATGTGATAGGAGCGGTTTCGTTCGGCAAGTGCAGTGCGAACCAATCCGCCGCCAGATCCGCCGCTTCGTCCAGCGTGCCCGGTTCCTCGAACAGGTGGCTCGCGCCTTGCACCACCGAGAGTTTCCTCACGCCGGGCAGCAGTTCCATCGTTTCATGGTTCCAGCGCAGTACCACCTCGTCGCGCGATCCCACGATCAGCAGCACGGGTGCCTGCACGTGCCTCGCATCCGCTCCCGCCAGATCGGTGCGTCCGCCGCGTGAGACCACCGCCCGGATCTCCGCATCGCTCGCGGCGGCCATCAGCGCGGCGGCGGCTCCGGTGCTCGCGCCGAAACAACCGATGCCCAGATGGCCGACGTCCGGATGCTCGCGCAGCCAGTCGATCACGTCGCTCAAGCGCCCGGCCAGAAACGGAATGTCGAAGCGCATCATCGCGCCCTGTTCCTCCGCCTCCGCTTCATCCTGGGTCAGCAGGTCGAACAACAAAGTGGCCAGCCCGCTTTCGTGCATCCTTTCCGCCACCCGCCGGTTGCGCGGGCTCATCCGGCCGCTGCCGCTGCCGTGTGCGAAGACCACCAAGCCCTTCGCGTGCTCCGGCACCGCCAGATCGCCGTCCAGCCACACCCCCGGACACGGAATCCGGACATGACTTTCGCGCGCCGTGGACTTCATCGTTTTCATGCGCCTGAACCCATTCGGGCGATTCCAACATAATCCGTCCGGCGCTACGTCAAATAAGCGATCGCACGCGATCCTGCTAGGTGATGCGCGCAGGCTTTCGGGATTGAACCCGCCCCGGTCATCTGCCATCCTCGCCACATGCTCAAACTCCTTGGCCGCATCAGGACGGTCTGGATTCTCATGGCTGTCCTGCTGGCATCGCCTGCCGCCTGCCGCAAACCCTCCGAGGCCGGAAAATCCGATCTCAAGGAAGCCGGCTACGCGCTCACCGTGGAGGACTGGATGCGCGCCGCCTCGCATGACGATCTGGCCGCCTTGAAAAAATTCCTCGTCGCCGGCTTCGAGGTTTCCGCCACCGATGCCGCTGGCAATACCGCCCTGCACGCCGCCGCCGCCGCCGGCGCGCAACAAAGCGCGGACCTGCTGCTGGACCGCGGCCTCGCCATCGATACGCGCGGAGCTCTCGCCCGCACGCCGCTCATGTCCGCCGTGATCGCCGGCCAGACGGAAATGACCGCTTGGCTCCTCCGCCAGGGCGCGGACCCGCGACTCAAGGACGAGGCGGGGTACAACGCCCTGATGCTCGCCGTGCGCGAGGACTCGAACGCTGCCCTCGCCGAACTCGCGCCCCATCACCGCGACGCCCTCGATTCCGCCCTTTTGCTCGCCGCGCTCAGCGGCCGCACCGCCGCCATCGACACGCTCACCAGCTACGGCGCATCGGTTTACACGCGCATGGACGACGGTCGCACCCCGCTCATGCTGGCCGCGGAAAACGGCCACACCGAAGCCGTCGAGCTGCTGCTGGACATCGGCAGCAGCCGTTTTTCCACCGATCAGGACGGCCGCTCTGCCGCCGATCTCGCGGATTCCGCCGGCCATGCGGAAATCGCCGCCATGATTCTGGAAACCTCGCTATCCGACGAGTTCGTCATCGAATCGCCCGAGGAAATCGCCCTGGCGATGGATTCCTACGTCGAGGCCTCGCAGGCTTCCGTTGGCAGTGCGGAAGCCGGCGTTCCCCAACAAGCAGACACCACCACGCCCGAACCCGCGCGCCCGATCGAGGGTGCCACTCTCAGCGCCGCCGTCGCTCCCGCGGAGACCGTTTCCGCCACTTCATCCGATGCAATGCCGGTTCCGCCGGTCGTCATGCGCCACTACCGCCAGCGCGAATTGCCCGTCGAAGTGCGCGGCGTCAGCGATGACGACACCGCCACCATCGCCATTCTCGGCCCGGAGACCCGCGAACTGAAAGTGCGCGCCGGCGAGACCATTCCCGGATCGAACCTCGTCGTCGTCCGCGTCCGGCAGCGCGTGCTCGACAGCAAGCTCGACCTCGGCCGCCCCGGCGAGGTTTCCGTGGTCGAGGTGCGCGATGCCACCACCGGTGTGAACCGCGCCTGGATCACCGGCCTGCCAGCCACCGCGCACGACCCCGTCGCCTTGGTCGAGGACGCCGCTACCGGCCGCCGCTACACCGCCACCGCGGGCCAGAAATTCCGCAGCGAGGACGGCTCGGAATTCATCGTCACCGATGTCCGGCCGAACCAGCTCGTCATTGAAAACACCGCCACCGGCGCGGTCCGTACCCTCACCCTGCGCGGTCCGCGCGGCTGACGATCAACCCATAACTCCGCCCCACCATGGAATCCGACACCATCATCGATCACGGCGAACCCGTCCGGCAGTTCGCCATCATGCTGCCCAACCGCGTCGGCGCGCTCGCCGCCATGGTCAAGCTGCTGCGCGGCTCCGCCATCGAGGTCATCGGCCTCAGCGTCCAGGACTCGCGCGACGCCACCGTCGCCCGCCTCGTCGTTTCCGATCCCGATTCCGCCGAGCGCCTGTTCATGGAAAAGGGCATCCCGCACACCACCTGTGAGATCGTCGTCGTCGCCCTGCGCGAGTCCGGCCCCGGTCTGCTCCAGTGCCTCGACACCCTGATGATCGCCGAGACCAACATCGACTTCGCCTACGCCCTCATGCCCTGCCCGGAAGGCAACTCGCTGCTCGCCATGCACGTCGAGGACTACGAATTCGCCGTCGCCATCCTCCACCAGAGCGGCTTCAAGCTGATGTATCAGGACGATCTCAGCCGCTGAGC
>DATISV010000177.1:0-2247 GCA_035468505.1 Luteolibacter sp.
GCCACGGACGCAACCTCTGCACTGGTCACGATGACCGCCGGCGGCTCATCCGCAGACGAGGTGCTGGGAGCGGCGCTGGAAAAGGTATTCACCACATGGCGCGAGGCGCTGGCCGCCATGTTGGAACGCGGAAAAGCGGAGGGCTGGATCCATCGATCCATCCAGCCTGGAGCGGAGGCGGTATTCCTGGTTTCCGCCATTGCCGGCTTTTGCGTCACCGCCCGCCCCGCCATGAACGATTCCGCAAAGCGCGGCTGCGCGGCGGCGCTCGATGCCTATCTGGAAACCCTGCGCGCGCAGTGAACGGGAATCCCGGAACGAACCGGTGCGCCTGCGCCGCTTTACTGGTTGCGTGCCATGGCCGCCGTGCCAGATTCAGCCCACAATTTCCACCATGACCGAAGAAATCCCGACCGAACAAATCCAGCAGCGCATCGAGCAATCCAGTGGCTGGATTCAAGCCGTGAAACAGGAAATGGGCCAGGTGCTCGTCGGTCAGGACCGGCTGGTGGACCGTCTGCTCATCGGCCTGCTCTGCAACGGCCACATCCTGCTCGAAGGTGTGCCGGGCCTGGCCAAGACGCTGGCCGTGAAGGCGCTTTCCGGCTCGCTCGACGCCTCGTTCGCGCGCTTCCAGTTCACGCCCGACCTGCTGCCCGCCGACCTGGTCGGCACCATGGTCTATCATCCGCAGGAGATGAAGTTCGAACCCAAGCTCGGGCCGATATTCAACAACCTGATCCTTGCCGACGAAATCAACCGCGCGCCCGCCAAGGTGCAGTCCGCGCTGCTGGAGGCGATGCAGGAACGGCAGGTCACACTCGGCGATCATTCCTACCCGCTGCCCCAGCCGTTTCTCGTGCTGGCCACCCAGAACCCGATCGACCAGGAAGGCACCTATCAGCTTCCCGAGGCGCAGCTCGACCGCTTCCTGCTCAAGGTGAACGTCGGCTATCCGAGCAAGGACGAGGAGTTGGTGATCCTCGACCGCATGGCCACCTCGACGCCGCCCTACAAAACCAAAACCGTCGCCAGTCCGGCGGAGGTGTCCGCCTCGCGCGAACTGGTCAATTCGATCTACATCGATCCGGCGATCCGCAAATACATCGTCCAGATCATCCACACCACGCGCTACCCCGGGCTGGTGGACGCGCCGCTCAAGAACCTGGTGCGCGCCGGTGCCTCGCCGCGCGGCACCATCAACCTCGCGCTCACCGCCCGCGCGCTCGCCTTCATGCACGGCCGCGCCTTCGTCACGCCGCAGGACGTCAAGGACATGCTGCACGACGTGCTGCGCCACCGCATCCTGCTCAGCTACGAGGCGGAGGCCGAGGAAATGACCACCGACACCATCATCGACCGCATCGTTTCCAAGATCCCGGTGCCCTAACCATTTCAAATCTCAAATTTGAAATTTCAATTCCAAGAATGCTGACGGACGCACAGATCGAGGAAACCATGGCGCGGGTTCGCAAGCTCGAACTCAAGGCTCGCCGGCTGGTCCGCGAGTCGTTTGCCGGCGAATACCTGTCGTCGTTCCGCGGCCAGGGGCTGGATTTCGACGACTTCCGCGAATACCAGCACGGCGACGAAACGCGCTTCATCGATTGGAACGTCACCGCGCGGCTCAACACGCCGTTTGTTAGAAAGTTCCGCGAGGAGCGCGAGCTGTCGGTCGTGCTGGCGGTGGACGTTTCCGGATCGGCCGATTACGGCAGCGTGCATTACAGCAAGCGCGAGGTCGCCGCCGAGACCGCGGCGGTGCTCGGCTTCAGCGCGCTCAACAATGGCGACAAGGTGGGCCTGCTGCTTTTCGCCGCGGAGCCGGTGCTGTTCATCCCGCCGGAAAAAGGCAGCCGCCACCTGCTGCGGATGATCCGCGAGATCCTCGTCGCCGCGCCCGAGCAGCCCGGCACTTCGGTGGCCGCCGCCTGCGATTTCCTGATCCGCGCGCCGCTGCGCAAATCGCTCGTCTTCCTGATCTCGGACTTCTATTCCGACCCGCTCGACAAGCCGCTCGGCAAGCTCGCCCGCAAACACGAGACCGTAGCCCTGCGTGTGTCCGACCCCCTCGAAAGCAAACTGCCGAAGGCCGGCAAGGTGGTGATGATCGATCCGGAAACCGGCTTCGAAACGCTCGTCAACACCGGCAACCCGAACCTCCGCATGGCCTATCACAAACTGATGTCCCGCCAGCACGAGGGCGCGGCGCGCATTTTCCGCAAGCACGGCATCGACTTCGCCGAC
>DATISV010000178.1:0-2403 GCA_035468505.1 Luteolibacter sp.
CATGGCGGAACTCCTGCCACGGGCCGCTGCGGTGATCTTGGATCGGGCCGAGTGATTGTTCCACGTGGAACGACTGCGAGTGAACCGCCTGATTTTGGTATTTCCCGCCGCGTTTTCCCGGCTATCGTCCGCGCCCCGAGATGTTCCGCTACCCGAAGAGCTACGATGTGATCGTGATTGGTGCCGGTCACGCCGGTGTGGAGGCCGCGCTGGCCGCCGCGCGGTTGGGCTGTGAGGTCGCCGTGCTGACACAAAATCTCGACACCATCGGCCAAATGTCCTGCAACCCGGCGATCGGCGGACTGGCCAAGGGCCACATGGTCCGGGAAATCGACGCCCTCGGTGGCATCATGGGCCTCAACACCGACGCCACCGGAATCCAGTTCCGGATGCTCAACGCGTCCAAAGGCCCGTCGGTCCGCGCGCCGCGAGCCCAATGCGACAAGAAAGCCTACCAGTTCCGGATCAAGCGCGAACTGGAGGCCGCAGAGGAAATCGACCTCCATCAAGGCAACGTGGCGGACCTGATCGTGAAAAACGACCGGGTTTGCGCCGTGGTCACCTCACTGGGTATGGAAATCGCCGGGCAGGCGGTCATTTTGAGCGCCGGCACCTTCATGGGCGGGCTGATGCACGTGGGCCTGCGTAATGAAAAGGGCGGACGGATGGGCGATGCTACCTCGCAGGTTTCCGAGTCGCTCAAGCGGCTGGATTTCACGGTCGATCGCTTCAAGACCGGCACGCCGTGCCGACTCAACGGTCGATCACTCGATTTCTCCAAGTGCGAGCGTCAGGACGGCGACACGCCGGTGCCGAAGTTCAGCTTCATGGCCGATACCTTGGTTCGCGGTGCGGACGATCTGTTCACGCTGAATCCATGGGGCGACCCGGCGTTCCACGTGGAACAGTTGCCCTGCTGGATCACCTACACCAACCCGCAGACCCACGATCTGATCCGTGCCAATCTCGACAAATCGCCGATGTATTGCGGGGTGATCGAGGGTGTGGGACCGCGCTATTGTCCGTCGATCGAGGACAAGGTGGTGCGTTTCGCGGAAAAGGAGCGCCATCAGGTGTTTCTGGAACCCGAGGGCCGCCACACGCTGGAATACTACGTCAACGGCGTCTCCACCTCGCTGCCCTATGAGGTGCAGCTCGAATTCCTGCGCTCGATCCCAGGGCTGGAGCGCTGCGATATCCTCCGCCCGGGCTACGCGGTGGAATACGACTACTGCCCGCCCACCCAGCTCCGGCCGACGCTGGAGACCAAGCGGGTGGAGGGTCTCTATTTCGCCGGCCAGATCAACGGCACCTCCGGCTACGAGGAAGCGGCGGGGCAGGGGCTGATCGCCGGCACCAACGCCGCGCTCAAGGTGCTGGGCCGACCGGAATTCGTGCTGCGCCGCGACGAATCCTACCTCGGCGTGATGGTGGATGATCTCGTCACCCGCGGCTGCACCGAACCTTACCGTATGTTCACCAGCCGGGCGGAATACCGGCTGCTGCTGCGCCAGGACAACGCCGACCTCCGTCTCACGCCCCGCGCGGCGGAAATCGGACTGACTGGCGGCGAACGGGCGCGTCGGGTCGAGGAAAAACTCGCCGAACTGCGGCGAGCGGAACGTTGGGTACGGAAAACCACCCACGAAGGCATGAAGCTCGATCATTGGTTCCGCCGCAGCGAAAACACTTGGGACATGCTGCCGGAGGAACTGCGCAAAGAGTTCCACGTGGAACTTTGGTCGCTCATCGAGACCGATTTCAAATACGAGGGCCACCTCGGTCGCCAGCGCCAGCACGTCGAACGCATGGCCCGGCAGGAAAATCGCCGCATCCCGGAAAACCTCGATTTCACCAGCATCCGAGGGCTGAAAAAGGAGGCGCAGCTCCGTTTTTCCGAAATCCGCCCCGGCACCCTCGGCCAGGCAGCCCGCATCCCCGGAATCACCCCGGCCGACGTGGCGATGCTCGCCATCTGGCTGGAAAAAACCGAGCGGGAAACCGCATAGCTCATGCCTAAACGCGGTTTTGTGGGGCATCAGCCAAAGCATAATTCACTTACCACCAGAGTATTGCAGAAAAAAATGTCTCACCTGAGACAAAAAACACGTACGGGCTCCCGGGTATCGACAGTGTGATGGGAGAAACCCCGCCGTTTCGAAAGCCTGCGCACCGGCCGCGCTGGTTATGCGCCTGCCTGCGGCAACGAATGGGTCCGAGGGATCTGCGAGAAGCCCCGGATCAAGTGCGCCGAATGCCCGCACCGTGCCTTCCTGCCGGTCACCGACGAGGTGATCCGCTGGCACCTCTCCGGCAAGGATCCCCATGGCAAGGATTTCGTGGCGGGTGTCTATCCGATGCTGGCGGACGAAACCTGTTATTTCCTCGCGATGGATTTCGATA
>DATISV010000179.1:0-2213 GCA_035468505.1 Luteolibacter sp.
CGAGCGCGCCCGCGTCATCGACCTCGGCACCGAATTCGGAATCCGCTTCGATGCCCGCGACGATCTTGAGGTCCACGTCGCCGACGGCCGCGTCCTGGTGGCCCCGTCCGCCCCCGGCGCTCGGGAAACGGAATTGGCCGAAGGCGAGGCGATGCGCTTCGATTCCGATGGCACGGGCACTCCACTCAATCTCAAATCCAGCCTCTTCCGCCGGCAGTTTTCCAAACAACCCCACCACATCCACTGGTCGTTCGACTCGCTGGTCGGCGGAGTTTTCCGGGCCTCGGGCAATTTCCCCGGCATCGAGGATCACGCCATCCGGCCGCAGCATGTCGCCGGCGTGAAGATCGATCCCGCCGGATGCCTCACCGGCGGCATCTTCGGGAAGGCCTTTTGCCTGAATGGCGACGGCCTGTTCGCCGAATCCGCCTTCCCCGGTATCGATGGCAACGCCCCGCGCACGATCGCCGCATGGATCCGCCATCGCGGTGGAGTTTCCACCTCGTCCGCCGACCCGCGCACCGGCCTTGGCGCGACGACTCCATTCGGCGACCAGGCCTACCTGCTCAACTACACCAACTCCGCTCTCACCACCGCCCGGGGCGCGACCGGCGTAACGCTCACCGCGGGTGTGACCTACACGCTCACATTTCACACGGCCAAATTGCCAGCTCAGGAGTCCTCAGATTACAGTGTGGAACTCGTCGCCTTTGATCGCTCCGAGGACGACAAATCGCGCACGGATGCCACCTATGGAAGCAGGCCGGGCAGCGTTCTCGCCACAGCCGCGGGTCGCGTCACTACCACCGACATGTCCAAATCCGGACGCGTCTCGTTCACGCCCCGCGCCGATGATCCGCGACTCGGAGGGGATATCGGCATCCGCCTTGTAAAGACCAGCAGCTCGGCGCTCTACGACCACCTCCGCCTGACCACTCGCCGCGGCACCGGTCCCGAAACCGTCGTGTTTACCGAGGATTTCGAAAGCCCGGTCGTCGCCGGATACGCCGAAACAATCTCGCCCTCCAGCGGCTGGGTCCGCTCAAGTGAGGGCTTCGGTGCCAGCAAGCACGGCCTGTTCAGCCAGCGTCCGTTATTCGCCACTCCGTTCGTCGCATGGGGCGGTTCCGCATCCGGGTGGGCCGCCTTCGCGCTCCCCACGAAAACTCCGCGCTGGTCCGTCAGCGACGGCCGCTTCTTCCATGATTCCACAGTCCCGCTGCCCCGCGACCAGTGGACGCACATCGCCACCGTTCACACCGGGCGGAAATCCGATGACGGCCAGCCCGAGGTGCTCCATTTCATCGATGGCGATCTGGCCCCCACGGCATCCTTTCAAGCCGGCCGCGGCAATTATCCATTCGCCGCAGCCGAATCCTCCGCCCGTCTGCTCATCGGTGCCCTGCCCGGCGTCACCTCCGACTGCCCCACGCTCGATGCCGACATCGACGAACTCCACATCCTCCGCGCCGCCCTCGGCGAAAAGGAAATCTGGAGCCGGATGGAGAAGAACGTTCAGGTGTTCTCCGGGAAGTGAGGTTGAAGCGGCCACTGGCGCGCGCCGGCACATGCCCCGCCAGTCCGATCCGGGTCAGGTGAAGAGGTGGTCCTTGTGATCATGTGTGCCTTTTCGCGCCGGGTATTGAAAAATGTGTAACCTTTTTCCGTCTCCGCTTATTTCTAACATGTGAGATGTCGTCTGCCTCGCTGCTGCGGCTATCCCCATTCATCGGCGAACCGCTTCTTTCGGGGAGCACGAGCCAGCCTCAAAACCCCAAAAAAACCATGAACAATGCCCTTCATTCCGGGGGCCGGCCCGGTGCCGCCTTGGTCTCCCGCCACCTCGCGCTGATTTGCAGTCTGTGGATCGTGTGCCTGATCGGTTTTCCCGGTCTGGTGTGCGCCCAAGTCCCCGACCTGACTGCGGGCGGTGTGCCGACCGACACCGAATACATCAACCTCGGCCCGACCGGGATGGAGGGGTGGATCTACAACAAAGGATCCGGGAAGCTCAATGAAACGGTGGATGCACGCCAGATCCTGGTGACCCATGTGGACGCTGGGTCCCCCGCGGACGGCATCCTGGCGGTGAACGACGTGATTCTGGGGGCCGACGGCACAGGGGCAGAACCGGTGAACTTCACGTCCGACGCCCGCAAGGCGCTGGCCCATGCGGTCGATGATGCCGAGGGCAACAACCCGGCGCAACTCAA
>DATISV010000180.1:0-4248 GCA_035468505.1 Luteolibacter sp.
GGACACGCACACCCTCCGCCGGGGCGATTCGCGCTGGAGTGAGGAATTCAAGAACCTCGGCAAGCGCCGCTATCGGATCGGCAAGGCCCCGGGATATCGTTTCAACCCTGCGGAAGATACCGAACAAATCGGCGACATCCTCGTCGCGAAAAACTATCACGGCAACCCGGGTGCGCCTCACGCCATCAATTTGCGCGGCTGCAAGGGCATGCGCTTCGAAGACATCACCTTGTTCGCCTCGCCCTCGTTCGGTTTTCTCGAGCGCCATTGCGATGGCTCCACCTATCTCCGCTGCATTGTGGATCGCCGCGCTCCCGAAGATGATCCCGTCGAGCGTTCCTTGCCACGCATGCGTTCGCTCAATGCCGACGCCTTTCACAGCAAGGATGCCACCAAAGGACCTTCCATCATTGCATGCACCGCGCGCTTCATGGGCGACGATGCCGTGAACATCAACGGCAGATTCCATTTCGTCAGGGGCAGCAACGGCCGCGAAGTCCGCATCGCCATCATCGATAAGACCGCCACCATCCGCCAAGGTGACCCCGTGCAATTCCTGCCCTTTGTCGGCCCGCGGCCGCCCGATGCCAAGGTTGTGCGTCGCCAGTCCGATCCCGAACCCTTCACCGCCGAAGAAAAAGCCTTTATCCGGCGTCTGCGAATGGATCAACGCATGCGCACCACCCTGCTCGAAGGAAAGGCGACTTTCCACACGCTCACCCTTGACCGGGAGATTTCGCTGCCGCCCGGTTCCGCCATTTGCTGTCCGCTGCGGCTTGGCAACGGCTTTGCCGTCAAGGACTGCGACTTCGGCGACAACCGCTCGCGCGGCATTCTCATCAAGGCCAGCAAGGGCGAAGTGAGCGGCAACCGCATCACCAACAGCCGCATGCACGCCATTCTCGTTTCCCCCGAGTTCTGGTGGATGGAGGCCGGCATGTCCTCCGATTTGGTTATCAAGGACAACATCATCCAAGGCTGCCTGGAAACGCCGATCCAGATCCACGCGCGTGGAGGAAGCCGCGGGATCCTGCCCGCCGGCGCGCTCCGGAACATCTCCATCCTCAACAACCGCATCGAGGACAGCGCATGGCCGCTCATTCATGTGACCTCCACCTCGGGCCTCAACATTGAAGGCAATGTCCTGCCCTCCGCCCCTTCAGGACAAGCCCGTGGAAAACAAGACCAGTCAACCGAACCCATCCTGCTGGAAAACTGCGAGACAAGACCTTAGTGTGATATCATGAAACCCACCTTGCGATCCTCCTGTCGCCGGGCATTGCCACTGGCACTGCCGATGCTGCTGGGGTTTGCATTTCTGGCGATAATCCGGCAGCAGCCCGAGGCGGACCACCGCCCCATCGCGGCACCTGCGCAGGCTGGGCATGAGCTGTCCGTGCAGTTTCGGCCCGAGGATGCCGCGGCGCTGGACACATTCGATGAGTGGGTGGCGGCGGGGCGGCACTCGGAATCGCTGGCGCGGGGTGTGGAGTTGGCACAAGCACGGCGGGCGGCGCTCAAGCAACTCATCCGGATCGATCCGCAGGCCGCGCTCGAAAATGCCGTGCCCTACGCGGTGCGGCGCGAACTGCCGGAACAGATTGTCGATTTGTTAGAAGAACCCGTCAGCACCACCGCCGACCTCGTCGTCGAACTCGCCTGCGGCGGCCCCGGCGGCGTCTCGTTTCGCAACCAGTGGCTCACTCTCGATGATCGACGGCTCCGCGTTTTCACCTATGGCGGGCGTTCTGAAATCATGACCAAGGAAAAGCTTTCGGTTCACGGCATCGCCATCGATGAAGTGATGGCCATGCGGGACGATCCGCTGCGGGAGTTGACCGCGGAGGAGGCGGCGAACCGCGGACTCACGGGACGGGTGGCGCAGATGGGCAAGCGGCTGTTTGAAGTGGAATCCGACGAAGCCTTGGAGATCGCCCGCCAAAAGCTGCGGGAAGCCGAAGAGATGATCGGCCCCATGGCTTTGCCCGCTTACCGCGATCTCGCGCTCGGCCAAATGAACGGCATGTTTCCATTGGCAATGCGGAATGGAGGGAGTGGCTCCGACGACGAGGATCTGCCGCCCGTCGAATTCTCGCCATGGACGGAAGGCGCGAAAAAGATGCTCTACATCCGCGCGCGCTTTGCCGATGAAGCACCCGACTACGTGCCCGTCACTCTCGCCAATGCCCAAGCCAACCAAACCGCGGCCGAGGCGTTCTGGCGGGACAACTCTTACGGCAAGTCCACCCTCACCACGACGTATACCGATGTGGTCACACTGCCGAAAGACGGCAGCGATTACATTGGAAACTTCAACACATTGCTAGTGGACGCCCGTGAGGCCGCCGTCGCCGCCGATCCCGACTGGAATCACAACGACTTCGATTTCTACACCGTCATCACCAATAACGTGACAGGCGGCTTCGGCTATATCGGCATCGCGCAACTCGGTTTCCCGGGTTCCCACCTCCTTCGCAACTTCATCTCGGTGCGCACCGCCTCCCACGAATACGGCCACAACCTCGGCCTCAACCATTCCGAATACTGGCTCACCGATTCACCCTCGCCCATCGGCCGCGATTCCATCCCCGACGGCTACGTCGGCGACGCTGCCGACGACGAGCGCATCGAATACGGTCATAAATTCGCCATCATGGGCAGCCAGGATTTCTCCGGCGATTTCGAAAATGGCCGCGTCCACTACACTGCCAGCGACAAAAACCGCCTCGACTGGCTCGTTCAAGCCGATGGCGACATCGTCAGCACGACGACAAGCGGCACCTATCGCCTGTATCGCCACGACGTGCAGTCCGCCGACTTTGGCAGCATGACCCCGGGCGTCGCCCGCGGCATCAAGATCGACCTGAACGCCACCACCCCGCCCGGCATTTCCCCGCCCTACAAATACTGGCTCAACCATCGTGTGCTGCCGACCGATGGCATCGCGAACACCTGGCTGCGCCATGGCCTGCAAGTCGATTGGCGGCGTGATGGTGCCGGCTTCCGATCGGTGCAGTTGGACATGACGCCCTATTCCCGCGACAGCGGCCCCTACAGTGCAAATCCAGGTCCAGGAGCTGACAACAACGACAAGGAAGACGGCGTGCTCCTCATCGGGCGCACCTTCAGCGACACCGGCGCCGACATCCATTTCACCCCCGTCGCCCGGGGTGGCAGCAACCCGAACGAATGGCTGGATGTCGTCGTGAACATCGGCACACAGGGCAACAATGACCCACCCGTCATCTCGAACTTCACCGTCACCAACCCCAACCCCGCCGTCGGGCAGGTCATCAATTTCAACGTCACCGCCACAGATCCCGATAGCGACACCCTCGCCTACCACTGGGACGTGGGCGACAACACTGTCCAATCCAGCCAGTTGAACCTGAACACCCGCGGCAAGCAATGGAGCACCGCCGGCCACTACGTCGTCCGCGTCGAAGTTTCGGACATGAAAGGCGGAAAAACCAGCGCCTCGAAAGTCATCCGCGTCGGCAGTCCCGCCGACAACGGAATGATATACGGCCGCATCACCCACGCCGGCCGTCCCCTGGAAGGCGTCCTCATCCGCGGCGGCAGCTTGAACACCTGGAGCAACAGCGATGGCACCTACGTCCTCGCCGGCCTGCCACTTGGCAACACCACCGTCACCGCCGCAAATCAAGGACTCACGTTCACCGCCTCGTTCACCAACCCCGTGCAAGCCACCGAATTCGGCGCCTTCGGCATCGATTTTGCCGCCAACGAGCCATGGAGCGGCGGCGGCGGCACCGTCGCCATCGTCCGTCCCCAGCGCATCGACGTGCCCATGGGATTCGCCGCGCAGTTCATCGCCGAGGCCTTCGACAACTCCGGCAACCCCGTCGCCTTCAATCCCACATGGACCGTCACCGGCGGAGGCACCATCAACAGCAACGGCGTCTTCAGCGCCCTCAGCGTTGGCGGTCCCTTCACCGTCACCGCCGAGGACGGCACCCTCAACGCCACCGCCACCCTCAACGTCATCGACATCGGCGGGCCACCGCTTGCCAACGGCACCTGGACCAAGCTGTCCGGCGGCTCCTGGGCCACCAATGGCAACTGGGCCGGGAACATCATCGCCGCAGGAGCGGGAAACACCGCCGACTTCAGCACCCGCAACCCCACTGCCGACACCACCGTCACCCTCGACGCCGCGCGCTCCATCGGCACCCTCATTTTCGGCGATACCAACACCGGCAGCGCCGCCACCTGGTTCCTCACCAA